>JAFZMA010000071.1 GCA_017551215.1 Bacteroidales bacterium
ACTGAAGCGAAGGTTCCATCGCCGAAGAAAATTTTTCTCTTGCGGTAGATGATGTGCTTCTGCAGGTAATAGGAGAGGCTCTCGGATGTGCAGAAATACTTCTGTGAATCCGGTATCTTGATTCTCTGCTCAGCGCACAGCTGGAAGAATGCGTCTATGGTTCCCTTGGAGGTGAAAACTATTGCAGTGTAATCCGGGATGTTTACTTTCTGTGTCCTGAACTCCCTGAGAGTCAGGGGAATCATACTGAAGAAAGGACGGAAGTCAATCTTTACCCCGTATTTCTTTATGAGATTGGCATAATGCGGATTTGCACTGGCGACGCCAGGCTGCGCTATAAGTATTTTGCTTATCTTCATTCTACAAATAATCTAATCAGCAGAACAGCGGGTAGCAGTTCGAGGGTGCAAATGTACAAAATGTAGAAAAAAACAGAAAAATTGTTTTTGAAAATCACCTTTGTCTCCATCACCAGATACAAAATGACAGGGATGGCGCACAGGGCTGACAGATAGATATTTATGCGTGCCAAAAACAGCATCGCTGAGGCTGGAATAATGTAATTTATGCCCATCCTGCCTATAAATGTAAAGACCGTTGTGCGGTTCACATAATCCAGAAGGAACCTAAAGCAGTATTTTACAGTCAGATAGGCGATGCTTCCAATCAGTATCCAGGCAAATGTCCTCTGCGATGGGGTTACGGTAAACAGGGCGGCCGGATACAGGAAAAGGGCCGTTATGTTCCGCCCCTGGCGCAGAGTGAGATCGCTGTCAACCTCCTCCTGTCGCTTGAGAAGAAAGAAGGCCCACGCACTGCGATACAGCCCTTCCAGAATTCTTTCCGTTGCCGCCAGAAAGAACACCACAAGGACAATCACTATGCCCATATCCACATAACGGTCTAACATACTGTCAGTTTCCTCTCTTGGCCTTGTAGCCGTCCTGAGTCAGCAGGGCCACTACCTTGTCTCTGAAATCTCCCTGGATGATGATTTCCCCGTCCTTGACACTGCCGCCAACGCCGCATTTTGTCTTGAGCTTTTTGCCCAGCGCGGTAAGGTCGTCATCGCTGCCGATGAATCCCTTAACCAGCGTTACCTGTTTGCCGGCTCTTCCGCTGCGGTCTATTGCCACTATGAGCTTCTGCTTTTCCGCAGGGAGCGTGGCTGTCTCTTCCTCCATCGCTGAGGATTCATATTTGAAGTCAGGGTTTGTGGAAAAGACCACGCCGTCTCTCTTTTTCCAGTCGTTCTTGGCCATAACTTGTACTTTGCTTTGCGGGTGCAAAGATAATGCAAACCGAGCGATAACAAGCTTGCTTGGTTATCCGAGGTGCCGCTTATCTTGCGAACTCAAAGAGGAGAAAGATAATGCAAACCGGGGAGAGTGCATATTAAGGCAGAAAAGATTACCTTTGTCGGATATACGAAAGGAAATTAAGTTACAGATGGAAATAAAGAAATTCAACAAGCTCAACAACATTGTGGCGGTAGTGGTTCTGGCGGTTGCTTCGTTCACCTACCTTTCCACGATTGAGCCCACGGTCAGTTTCTGGGACTGCGGCGAGTTCATAGCTTCTTCATATAAACTGGAGGTGGGTCACCCTCCTGGAAACCCTACGTTCCAGGTGATTGCACGCTTCTTTACAATTTTTGCGGACAAGGAGCATGCGGCCATGATGGTGAATGCTATGAGTGCAATCTGTTCCGCGCTAACCATAATGCTTCTCTATCTGACGATTGTCCATCTGGCACGCCGTCTCATGGAAAAGAAAAGGGAGCTTGCTTCCGCTTCTGAGATGGATGGCGGATCGGCCCTTAAGCTTCTGGGCAGCGGAGTTGTTGGAGCGCTGGCTTACTGCTGGTCTGACACGTTCTGGTTCTCGGCGGTGGAGGGAGAGGTTTATGCCATGAGTTCCCTTGCCACGGCGGTGGTGTTCTGGGCCATGCTCAAGTGGGAGGAGAAGGCAGATCAGCCTTACGCCAACCGCTGGCTTGTGCTGATTGCCTTTGTAATGGGACTTTCCATTGGTGTCCACCTGTTGAACCTTCTTACCATTCCGGCGTTGGGAATGCTGTACTACTTCCGCAAGTGCAAGATTTCCAAATGGGGAGCGTGGAAAGCGTTCTTTGTTTCCTGCTTCATTCTGATACTCATCAATTGGATAATCATACCTTATCTTCCGTCTTTGTCTGCGTTCGTAGACAGGATATTCGTGAACGGTTTCCATCTGCCTAAGAACAGTGGCGCGGCATTCTTTGTGCTGCTGATCATCGGCCTGTGCTTCTGGGGTGCATACCATTCCTACAAGAGCGGCAAGGCACTGTGGAACAACGTGTTCCTCTGCACTCTGGCTATCATAATCGGATACTCCCTGTTTGCAGTTACGGTAATAAGGTCTTCCGTTAACACTCCTACAAACGAGTATCAGCCGGACAATCCTTACACGCTGGTAAGGTACCTTGCCAGAGAGCAGTACGGTTCCGCTCCTCTGCTGTACGGCCAGACATACAAGTCCCGCATGAAAGACGTGGAGACCCCGTCCTACTATAACTACGACAATGCTAAAGGCAAGTACGTCCGTTTGGACGGTCCTGCCCAGCCGGTTTACGGAGACAAGGTACTGTTCCCAAGAATGTGGTCCAACGGTTCAGACGGCTCATACGAAAGATTCTATTCTCTCTATACAGACGGAAAAAGGACAGGTCCTAACAATGCTCCGTCCTCTGCCGCAAACATCCGGTATCTCTTTGGCTATCAGCTGAATTTCATGTACTGGAGGTATTTCTTCTGGAACTTTGTCGGGCGTCAGAACGATCTTCACGCATCTGTTCCGGGAGATATCTACAAGGGTAACTGGGAGAGCGGAATCGGCTTCATAGACAGGGCGCATCTCGGAGATCAGTCGGAGGGTCCGGACTACATAGTCAACAGCCGCGCAAAGAACCACTTCTACTTCCTGCCTCTGCTGCTGGGACTCATCGGTTTCATCTATCAGATCATTCACGACAAGCAGAACGTTCTGGTTACATTCCTGCTGTTCTTCCTCACTGGCATTGCGGTGGTGCTCTATCTGAACCAGCCGCCTTATCAGCCAAGAGAGAGGGACTATGCCTACGCCGGCTCATTCTATGCCTTCACAATCTGGATCGGCTTTGCTGTTCTTTGGCTCGGCGATGTGATTGAAAAGGCCGTCAAGGGGAAGAAACTGGCATCGGCCGTGATAGCCACCCTGCTCTGCTTGCTGGTTCCCGTGCAGATGGTTTCCCAGACTTGGGACGACCACGACCGCAGCGGCAGATACACATGCCACGATCTGGCCTACAACTATCTGATCGGCCTGGACAAGAACGCCATCCTTGTCACTCACGGAGACAACGATACCTTCCCTCTGTGGTACATCCAGGAGGTTGAGGGCGTGCGTACAGATGTTCGTATAATGAACACGTCTCTGCTTGGAACGGACTGGTACATAGACCAGATGAAATGCAGGCAGTACGAGAGTGATCCCGTTCCGTTTACTTTGGAGAAGAAGGATTACTACTACGGCAAGAACGACTTTGTTCCGGTTACGGACTACATCAAGGATACGGTCATGGGCAGCGAACTCATACGCGTGCTCAAGGATCCTACGGTAACCCTTCGGATGGGAGATGGTAAGAGCCATAACCTCATAGTGGGTCACCATTACAAGATTGCCGTGGATAAGGAGAACGTGAAGAAGTACGGCATTGTATTCCCGAAGGATTACGACAAGATTCCGGACGAGATACAGTTGAACATTCCGGACAAAGTTACCAGCATAGACAAGACATCGCTTATGATGCTGGACCTTCTGGCTCACTACAAATGGGACCGTCCGCTGTATGTTCTCCAGAGGGGGGGAGACATCAATATAGGCATCAAGGATTACTTGCAGTACGACGGCTTCGGCTACAAGTTCGTTCCAATAAAGAGCAACACGGGATTCAGCGGAGATTCCATAGAGCAGGCGGTTGACGTGGATACCATGTACAACAGGCTTATGAACGTTTACCGTTTCGAGTCTCTGGCCGCTCCTGTGAACATTGATTACCAGAATATATTGACATTCAACGCCCTGCTTCCGATAAGAGACCTCTTTGCCTACAACGCCAAGTCTCTTGCCCTGAAGGATGAACCGGAGAAGGCTATTGCCGTTCTGGACAAGATGCAGGCCGTTATGCCGCACAAGAATTTCCCACTGAATTCTTCTCTGTTTTCTTCCGGAAACGATATGGCGGTAATGGATGCCGTGAGCGTTTATCTGGCTTGTGGAGAGACGGAAAAAGGTCAGGAGCTCGGTGACCGTTTCATAGACGAGACCTTGAAGCACATAACCCTGTTCTCCAAGCCATATCAGGGAGAAATCTTCTCTTGGGATAACCTCCAGAAGAACATCTACTACCTAGTTTGGATGTCGGATACCTACAAGGCTGCCGGCCTCACGGATAAGGCCGAGAATCTCCGCAAACAGGCGGACTCCTACGTCAAGATCTTCACCGGCAAGTCCCTCCCAGAATAATGCGTGGCGGCTAGTTGCTTGAATTTCAATCGTTTGAATATGTGGCCCTGTGGCAAAAACGGCGCAGGGCCATATATTTATATCTCTGACCCTCAGCTCCTTACCCGCCCTATACGCATGCTAATATTTTGAAGCCCCCTGTAAATCAATACGTTGCGTGCTACCATCGCCTCTGTATCGGAAGGGCCGCAAGCCTTTTCAGATGCCTTCCGCTACGCTCATCCCTCCCACTTCGCTGTGCTCGTGGGCCCCTCCCGTTCATGTGGCCACGGGCGGCCACAGGCCCTTGAAAAGCCTTTCGCCCTTCCTTTTTCCGCTCCACTGACGCCGTCGTCCCAAAATCATGGACGACGGGAGCGTTTAAGCCCGTTTTTGCTCCCGTCGGCACACAAACTGGGACGACAGGAGCACTTGCCCTTGGGAAACCTACTCGGTTCTTCTTGTAATGCGGTACGTTACTCTTGAATGAGCATGTTGCAGCCGCGGAGTTCTGAGTTTTGGATGCGGCCGTCCACCGTGAATGGAGGATGGATGCTTTCTTGGAAGGCATTGTTCATCGCTGAGCTGTAAAAGATACGGCCCATGTCCTCCGTTTCTATAAAGCAGCAGGAGTAAATGTTTGCAAGGTCAATGATGTTCAGTCCTCCTTCAACAAAACGTTTGATGTTAGGGCTTTGTATGCCTTCTTCAAGGAAGCTACACTCGTTGTGGGCTTGATTGCCCTCATTCTGGCATGTTACAGGAGTTGCATCCGGAGTCGAAAACACCTTGAACGGGTCTTGAAGATCCCGCGCAAGTACCCTCATCCATGGCGGAGTTAGAAATACGCCTTCTTCTAAAATTTGGTTGTCGCCTAGAATGTGGTTGTTGCCGGAGTAGGCCTGTGAAAGGAGTTCGCACATTCCGTACTCGGAATCTATGCGTGCAGAGACAAAGCCTTCTCTTAGGCGCTTGTGAAGTTCCTCTCTGGATAGTTCTTCTCCACGGCCCTTCATGCCGCCCGTTTCAATGATGACCACATCTCTGAACAAAGTCTCACGTTCCTCTGCGTCAGGCATTTGCTCTGCAACAAACTTTGCAAAGTCCAGCAACGCAAAGCTTACTCCCAGCAGAATAGTTTTCCTATGAACGTTACAAAGATGATCTTCCTGTAAAAAGCCATTATTTGATAAACCGTTCTGTGAGACTTCTTTCAAAACACTACTTTGCGGAAGATCACATTTTAGGTAATTGTTTTGAGCGCAGTTATCTTGGATGTGTCCTTCTTTGAAATGTGATTCGGTTTGGAAATAGTTGCGGTTAAGGGCCTTGAGGGTTTGCAATAAGCGGGCGTGGTCATAGAGGAAGAAACCACCTTCTGCTCCGTGCCGTTTTGTCTCAGCGATGAGCTTGTCTGCCATGTAGACGAGGGACGAGCCTTTGCGCTCTAGATAGGAAGGCAGAAGTGCCAGGAGGTTGTAAGAGCCGCTCTCTCCGTAAATCCTCCGGAACCCCTCCATGAAACTCCGCTCGTAAATCTCTGGCTCAGCTATCAAATGACGGCTTGGAACCATTCCCGTAGTCGCGCTTGATGTGAATATCAATGAACATTCCCGAACACGCTCTGACTCTTCAGAGAAAGCTCCGTTCTCCAGTCTCTTTTGGAGTTCCGTAGCCCTCTGTCCACGGTCCCCATTGTTTTGGGAACCCGGATCAGAATATATGATACGCGATTTGAAAAGCTGGATTGGGAGGAACGGGATTTCCTCAATGGAAGCGGGGTGGAAGTTTCCTTTCCCGATGAGTTCAAGGTATTCGCGGTAGACAGCGCAGTGCTCTCTCTGGAACTCAAAGGCTTTCAGCGCCAGAGCGTTGAACTCCTCAACAACACCCTCGTCACTCCGTATAACGGTCCCGCTCTTTTCTCCAAGAGAGAAAACTTGTTGTATGTACTCTTGAACGTTCATCTATTCTTTCTTCCTTTTCTCAGCGATATCCATTCCCTCTGTACCAGGTCTACATGTTTTTCTGCGGACCTGGCTCATTTTTCTGCCTTTTCTGTACCAGGTCTACATGTTTTTCTGCGGACCGGACATGTTCCGGAGCTGATCTATGTACTTGAGGTCTTTCCATAGGCGCGGAACCTTGTTCTGCCCGCCGGTCTTGCCGCGGGATTCCATCCATCGATAGAAGGTTCCGGGCGCAAGTGGCAGGATCTTAAGCCGTTGCATGGTTGAACC
>JAFZMA010000072.1 GCA_017551215.1 Bacteroidales bacterium
AGAACCTTGGCCTTTGCAGATGCGGACGAAACAGCCTGACTGTAATCCACACAAACGGTAAAATCCTGAGGAGAGATGGTTTTCTTGCGTCCATATTCCTCTTTGAAAGAGACTGTTACAGTAGACGGCACCAATATCATCCTGGCTCCTTCCTCAAGGTTTCTAACCTCCACCGGAAGGCTTAGGCTACGTCCGACATAGCGTCCAACATTGAGGTGATAGACGGTTTTGGTTTCGGACATCTGGACTCCGCTTATCTGCTCTATGTCTGCCTCTCCCTGAATGCTTCTTTTAATGGAACGGGCTGTGATTTTTTCCGTAAAGACGGAATCTATAGTTTTGATTATACTTTCCTGACCGTTGATAAGCACAGAATCGGGTTTGAGATAAACCCGGTCCAAAGGCATATACTGTGGCCTGAAACTCAAATCCGCCCTAAAGCAAACAGGTACCTTTTTCTGAAAAGTCTTTGGGAAGATAAACACTATGGTATCTGCAACTATCTCGTCTATAGTAAGGTATCCGTCCAGTTTCTCCGCTGCCTTATCCTTGAGTTGAGAACTCAGTATGAAGAATGCATCTTCCTTGCCGTTTAGCGGACGAAGCGCGGAAGGTTCTGCACGGAAAGTCAGAGTCTCCCCTTTTTTTCTTGCGGAAAGTTTGTGACGCAGAAGATAGAAGCCTGAAGAAGTGCCACGGATAGTCAGCGGATCCTGGGAGACTGATTTGAAGACGCGGCCTTCCATAGGTGACGAAAGCTCCACGCTGTAGTGGTAAACATAACGGTACTGGAGGCTTAATTTCATCACGCCCCAAACTATGAGTGCCACAAGAAGAGAAATGACAAGAACCACCACTTCTCCACCCCAGGTAATCTTTAACCCCTTATGCAGATCTTCGTAAGCCAATTTCTACTGTTGCTGTGCGTCTGAAAAATCCCTTACCAGAGAGCTCTTTGCAACCTTGATGCGGACATTTGTATCTATTCTCATCATGACATAGTTTCCGTTTTCAGGAATCTCGTCTATGGTACCGTAAATACCGCCAACGGTTACAACCTTGTCTCCCTTCTTGAGTTCGTTGCGGAACTTCTGCAATTCTTTCTGTTTCTTCTGCTGCGGACGTATCATAAGGAAATACATGATTGCAAAGATTGCAACCATCATGATAATGAGGGACATTCCGCCTCCACCCTGTTGCGGAGCCTGAGCCTGAAGAATGAATGTAATAATGTTCATATTGTCTTGATTTATTGATTTCTAAAAACCGCCAACCATTCCGGCGGGATCTTTTGTGATATTACCCTTTGAATACTCGTCTTTAAGTATAGTGTTCAGAAGACCGTTTACAAACGAGTAGCTCTTTGGCGTGCTGTAGTGCTTTGCAAGTTCCACATACTCGTCTATTGTAACCTTGAACGGGATGTTCCTGAAAGTCTTGGCCTCTGCCAATCCCATGGCAACCAGGAGAATATCAGACTGCACAACTCTGGCCACATCCCAATTCGACATATAGGAAGTAACCGTTTCAGCCAGATCGTCATATTCAACGATGACACTTCCTACGAGCTTGCGGGCAAACTCCTTGTCAGCCTCCTCTTCAAAAAGCTCCGGTACCGCAACATAGCCTGAAGCCGCAATCCCTTTGAGGTTCTTGAGTATCTGCTCAAGTACATAGTCAAGGTCGTCCGCCCACCAGATGCACTCGCTTTCCAGAGCGTCTTCCAGGACACTGTTCCCGGAAAGAAGGCTTGAATAAACGTGACGGAAAAGATTAAGGGCATCTGCCAGGACAGGAGTCTTTCTCCTGACGAATCCCTTGAAAAACCTGGAAGAAACCATCGCTGAGTATACTGATTTCAAGGGAGTTTCCAGATTACTCCAGCTGATTCCACTGTTTGTGCACCAGTTGTTGAATTCAGCATCGGCCTTTATAAGAGCGGAGAACGCGTTGTCCGCGAATTTCCTGTTCTGTTCCACAATGGAAAGATCCGGTTTGAACTTGCGCATCTGCTGGGAAATCTTGTCCTCTGCCACGGGTATCATGGCGGAAGGAAGGAGAGCCATAAGGCAATAAAGCCTGCGGGTCATTTCCAGTGATTGCATGAGTTCCTTCTCTGCAGCCGAGGTATCTGTATTTTCCGTGGTTATCCTGCTGTAAAGCTCCTTGAAAGCCTTAGTTCTTATCAGTGTCCTGCTTATCATCTGACAACAGTTTAATAATTAGACAAAGATAATGAAAGATATTTTTTTTTATCTTTGTCATCAAATTAAATTTTACATGATTATGTATCAAGAAGATTTTGATAATTCTTTCTCTCAGGAGAAAAGCGGGGATGATATTTATTCAAGGCCTGTAAGAGCCGGCAAGAGAACTTATTTCTTCGATGTCAAGGCTACAAAGAACAACGATTACTACCTTACCATAACCGAGAGCAAGCGCAAGGTTGAGAAGGACGGACGTTTTTCTTACGACAAGCACAAGATTTTCCTCTACAAGGAAGATTTCGAGAAGTTTGCCGCAGGTCTGCAGGAAGTTGTGCAGTACATTAAGGAGAAATGCCCTGTACAGGAAAGAGTTTACACAGAGTCTTCTGAAGAAGCACCAAGAAAGAGTGACTTCACAGATGTAGATTTTGACAAATTATAGTTTTTGATCACAATACACAAGTTGGTATGGAAAATAAAACCCCGAAAGCATTAAACTTCCGGGGTTTTCTTCAGGTTGAGGTACCAAGCAGAATCGAACTGCTGTACGCGGTTTTGCAGACCGCTGCCTAGCCACTCGGCCATGGTACCGGATTGGGAATGCAAATATAGTAAAATTTCTGATATCTACTCAACAAACAGGACCAAACCTTTCAGATACTCCCCTTCCGGATGGCAAATGTCTACCGGATGGTCTGCCGGCTGGGTAAGGCGGTGGATAATCCTGACCTTTCTCTTTGCCATGGACGCGGCACTGAAGACGGCAAGGGCGAAATCAATCTTGTCTACAACCTGCGAGCAGCTGAAAGTGAACACTATACCGCCCTCCGAAACCTTCTCTATAGCCATGGCGTTGAGCTTCTTGTAAGCCCTGAGAGCATTCTGCTTTGCGCTCAGATGCTTGGCGAATGCAGGCGGATCCACAACCATCAGCTGATACTTCCCTTTCTCCACATTCCTGAGGTATTCGATGGCATCTGTGCAAACGCATTCGCACCCGTCTTTGAACCCGTTCAGTTCCAGATTCTTTCGGCAGGCATCAATTGCCAGGCGGGAACTGTCTACGGAATCGCAGCCTACAGCGCCTCCTTTCATGGCGTAAACAGAAAATCCCCCGGTGTAGCAGAAGAGATTCAGCACCCTCCTGCCTTCCGAGAATTTGCCCACAAGGTTGCGGTTGTCTCTCTGGTCCAGGAAGAAGCCGGTCTTCTGCCCCTTCTCCCAGTCTACAAGGAAGCGGCAGCCGTTCTCCAGCACTTCTGTCTGGGACTCAGGGCTGTAGCCATCGCGGAGGAAGAGATAGTCATCATCCCCCACAAAGGTTCCGATAGGAGTGGATTTGGAATAAATGGCGTCTATCCTGTCTTTAAATACTTCCTTAATTGCCTCAGCGATAATATTTCTGGAGCCGTACATGCCTGCGGAATGAGTCTGCATAACGGCAATCCTGCCGTAGATGTCCACTATCAAGCCGGGCAGATAATCACCCTCTCCATGAACAAGGCGGAAACAGTTTGTTGAACCGTCTGCAAGGGACGGGAGGGCTGCCTTCCTGAGTTCCAGCGCCCGTGATATCCTTGATATAAAAAAAGTTACATCCGGCTCTGAATCATCCCACACCAGCATCCTTACCATTATGGAACCTTTCTGGAAATGTCCTTTGCCAAGGAGGATTCCGTCTGAGGATAGCACTCTTACAAGCTCTCCGTTTTCAGGATTGCCGAGTATCTTGGACACTGCTCCGGAAAATACCCAGGGATGGAATCTCTGCAGGGAGCCTTCCTTTCCTTTCCTGAGAACTACGGCTTTGCTGTTGTTTTCCATAACTGCCTGTCTTGATTTCTGTTAAACGGACATAAGCTTCAGATACATCTGGCGGCAAACCCACGCGTCTATGGCCGCGTATCTTAGCTGGGCGTCGCTTAGTCTGCTGCTTTCCCAGTTTGAGAGCTGCTGAGATTTGGATACCCTGATACCCAGTATAATGGCGCTCATTTTCCTGACGCTTTTTTCTTCTATTCCAAATTTCTCCGCGATGGTCTGAAGATCTGCAAAGCCTCCCGCTTCAAAACTGGAATACCAGTTGAGGCCGTGAATATCGTCCCTTACAGCCGCCCCTACCTTGATGATGGAAGGGTCTGAGAGAAGGTTTGCCAGACCATCTGGCAGGCCAAGCTGCTGAAGGCGAAATATATAAGCGTGATCTGCCGTGGAAAGCTGGAGAAGAGCCATGTGGTTCTTTGGAGCCTTTGCCACAAAGCAAGGCTTGGTCTCTGTGTCAAACCCGATAACCTTCTCGGCCCTTAACGTCTTGAGAGCCTGACGGTAAACATGGTCTTCTGTTTCTACAACGGTAATCTCCCCGTGAAATTCAGCCATTGGCAACTGCTCTATCTGCTCAGTTGCTATATGTGGAAGGAATGACATCTACTTGAGTTTTTCTTTTATCATTTCGTACGTGAACGGAACGAGACTCTGGATTCTTTTCAGGTTATCCGGATTCAGATTGTCTCTGCTGAACGGGACAACCACAGTTGTAACATCCTCTGTTCCAACAGCACGGCCGTATTTAAAGTCGTGGGTAAGACCTCCGTTTTGCTCCAGGTTCTTGGTTGCAACCCAGTAAGAAGGAACAGATATGAAGGCATCTACCTGGCCTCTTCTGGTACGGAGTGCCATCAGCTTCTCTTCCCTGAGTATCTTGCAGCATTCAATTGCCGTAAACACAGCAGGATCTATGAACGTAAAGTCATCTGCAATCAAATGAGCGTAAATGAGTTTGCCGTTCCTGCGGTAAGTTCTCAATTCATCTATTGTCTTCTTAAGGGTGTCAAGAAGGAACGGGTAATGGGTGCATCCCAGAATAATGCTCTTTAACGGAGCCTGCTCAGGAGACTGGCGCAGCTGTTCCAGCAGGCTCACAAGGTGGAATCTTGCGTAGTTGGATGCCGAATTTAGCTGGAACTCAGTAAATTTCTTATTCACTTTCTTATAGAGGACAGCCCCGTCTGCATAGTTGAAATTGTACACGTCCAGCAAGTCTTCCTTGATGTCATCCGGCTCGTCTCCAAGTTTAGGCCCCCTGTATGTGTCTCTCGGAGCATTGAGGGAAAGGTCTACAAAATCCTTCTCCAAATCCACGGCCTCGGCGAATCCAGCACCCTTCTGGTTAACTATCTGGATAAAGCCGTCGTAGTTGCGCTCTTTCTTAACCTGAATAATGGTTCTGCGGTATGCGTCAGAGTCTATGGTTCCGATAGTTGCCATAACGCCAACAGCCAGTGAATCTCTCTCGCGGCTTGAGGCAATGTCGTCGAATGTTGCGTTAACTCCGGCATTTATAACCCCGATTACCTTGACTCCCGTTCCGGAAAGTTCCAGGAGAGTCTTGATATCGTTGAGTCCGTATGCGGTAGCGGTATTGCAGGCAATTACAATAATCTTGCATCTCTGCTTCTTGCCCTTGGCATATTTGTCTGAACTTAACTCGTAATACTTGTCGCCGAGGAGGAAGAGAGCGTCCTTTACCGCAAGTTCCCTCAGATAATCTGCCTTGCCCTCTGAAGAATAGGTTCCGTATGGCATATTGGCCTGATCTGCAAGGTACTGGAAATCTTCTCCCCTGAAATCAGGAATTCCGTCAGGCTCTGCGTCCCCGTCTATATTGTCCAGATTGTCAGACTTGAGTATTACCTCCAGAACCGTAAGTCCTCCCGTTCCGGAATCAAACACTCCTATAGGGAGCTGGCTGCGGTCATCCTTCTCAGGGAAACGGTCAAAGTCCGCATACCACAGACTGGACGGCTCGTTAAGGGCCTTTTCCGTTACCGGAATAATCTCCACGTCTGTTTTCTTCTTGTCCTTGCAGGAAGAAAGCCCTACCAGCACAAGGGTTAAAATCAGGAAAGGAAATAATCTTTTCATATCTCTAACTATTTGATTTATCTGTAATTGAATTCTCCATCCGGGCAGAGGACAGTAAGGCGCGGAAGATCCGGATTTCCCTTCTCCACCCTGCCTATCACGCGGGCCGGAACGCCAAAGCTCTCAGATATCCTTATAATCTCCGGGGCATCTGATTCTCCCACGTAGAATTCCATTCGGTGTCCCATGTTGAATACTTTCATCATCTCGCTCCACGGGGTTCCACTCTCTTTCTGGATTGTGCGGAAAAGAACCGGCACAGGGAACATGTTGTCCTTTACAATGTGCACGTTATCTACAAAATGCAGAATCTTTGTCTGGGCTCCTCCTGTGCAGTGGATCATTCCGTGAATGCGGGAACGCATCTTGTCCAGAACCTGCTTTACCACTGGAGCGTAAGTCCTTGTGGGTGACAGCACAAGCTTTCCGTATGTCATTCCGGTTTCCGGCTCTATATCCGTGAGATTTCGGGTTCCGCTGTAAACCAGCTCCTTAGGCATGCCCCCATCGTAGGATTCCGGATATTTCCAGCCAAGATAACGGGCAAAGACATCATGGCGGGCGCTGGTGAGCCCATTGCTTCCCATGCCGCCGTTGTAAGTATCCTCGTATTTGGCCTTTCCGTCTGAAGCAAGCCCCACAATCACGTCTCCAGGACGGATGTTGGCGTTGTCTATAACCTGGCTGCGGCGTATCTTGGCATATACGGTTGTATCTGCTATTACGGTTCTTACAAGGTCCCCCACGTCTGCTGTCTCTCCACCGGTAGGAATCAGGTTGACCCCGTATTCCTTCATCCTGGAGACGAACTTCTCCGTTCCGCTTATGAGCCTTTCTATGACCTGGCCGGGGATGAGGTTCTTGTTGCGGCCGATTGTGGAACTCAAGTAAATATTGTCCGTTATTCCTACGCAAAGAAGATCATCCGTGTTCATGACAATGGCGTCCTGGCTAATTCCGTCCCATACGCTCAGATCCCCTGTCTCCCTCCAGTAGGCGTATGCCAGGGAAGACTTTGTACCGGCTCCGTCTGCATGCATGACGCTGCACCACGGATCTTCCTCACCCTTGGAATACACGTCCTCTGTTATCTTGCAGAAAGCCCTGGGAAACAAGCCCTTGTCCACATTCTTTATAGCCTTGTGGACGTCCTCCTTCTGGGATGACACGCCCCTAAGGGCATATCGGTCTATGCTTTGGGTATTGTCTGCCATCGTCAAAAACGGTTGATTTGGCAAATTTAATAAAAAGTGGCGGGTATGCGAACACCTACCGGAAAGACTGGAGCTCCCTGTACTTTGGAAGAGGCCAGAGCTCGTCATCTATCACCATCTCCAGTTTGTCCGCCCTCTCCCGTATCTTGGACATGAAAGGAGCAACGGTCTTGGAATAAGCCTTTGCCTTCTCCGGAATATCCACAATCCTGTTGGCAACCTTGCGGGCTTCTACCAGATCGTGTACATCCTGATGCAGTGTATTAATGTATCCGGATATTTTCTCTATCAGGTTCATCTGCATGCCGCACATGCCGGAATAGTTTTCCGGGAAGAGTTCCTTTATGCCTTTAACGTTCTGTACCAGAGAATTCTGGAACGTAATTGCAGTAGGAATCACATGGTTGGTAACCAAATCTCCAAGCACCCTCGCCTCTATCTGGAGTTTCTTGACGTAAATCTCGTTCAGAACCTCGTATCGTGCTTCAGCCTCCCGGGCTGTCATAATGTCAAGACTCTCGAACAGGCCTATACTCTTCTTCTGGGTGAACTCGGAAAATGCATCCGGGACACTGATGCTCTTGAGTCCCCTCTTTGCGGCCTCCTTCCTCCACTGCTCGCTGTATCCGTTACCCTCGAACCTAATCTTGCGGCTTTCTACCAGGAATTGCCTGATAACCTTCATCATAGCCTTGCTCTCGCTCATTCCGGCATCCATATTCTCCCCAACAAGTTTCTTGAACCTGAGAAGCTGCTCAGCCACAACGGCATTCAGCACAAAGATGGATGAAGCCACATTTGCGGAAGAGCCTACAGCCCTGAACTCGAACCTGTTGCCGGTGAACGCAAACGGAGAGGTACGGTTTCGGTCCGTATTGTCCGGCAGAATCTCCGGAATCTGGTTCACAATGTGCATCTTGCTTCTGACTTTCACGTCCTTGTCAGTAACATTTGCAAGATTGTCGTCCGGAAGCTTCTCTATGCTTTCCACAAGACGGGTAAGGGTCTCGCCTATGAAAATGCTCAAGACAGCGGGAGGTGCCTCGTTTCCACCCAGCCTATACATATTGTTCAACGATGCAACCGTGCTCATAAGCAGATGGTTGTGCTCATAAACGCCTCTCATCACGGAAGCAAAGAAGCAAAGGAACTGAAGGTTTGCCCTAGGGTTCCTGCCCGGCTTGAGAAGGTTGACTCCGGTATTGGTGACAAGGCTCCAGTTGCAGTGCTTGCCGCTGCCGTTCACCCCATCAAAAGGTTTCTCGTGGAAAATAACCCTCAGATGATGTTTCTCCGCGATGGCCTTCATTATAATCATCATCATAAGGTTCTGGTCAGACGAAATGTTGGCCTGCCCGTAAACCGGAGCAAACTCGAACTGATTGGGAGCCACCTCGTTATGTCTGGTCTTAAGATGCACGCCAAGTTTATAGGCTTCTGTCTCAAAGTCCTGCATGAAAGCCATCACCCTGCTAGGAATTGCTCCAAAGTAATGGTCTTCCAGCTGCTGGTCCTTGGCGGCAGTATGGCCCAGAAGCGTACGTCCGCATGCCACAAGATCCGGCCTGGCGCTGTAAAGGGAACTGTCCACAAGGAAATACTCCTGCTCTATTCCCAACTGAGGAATCACCTTGTCCACATTCTTGTCGAACATCCTGCACACGGCCACAGATGCCTTGTCCAGAGCCGCAATAGACTTGAGAAGAGGCGTTTTCTGGTCCAGGGCCTCCCCCGTATAGGAAACAAAGACGGTTGGAATACACAAAGTTTGTCCTATGATGAATGCCGGAGAAGTCGGATCCCAGGCGGTATATCCCCTGGCCTCGAACGTGTTCCTCAACCCACCGTTCGGAAAGCTGGAGGCGTCCGGTTCCTGCTGTATGAGAGTACTGCCTCTGAAGTTCTCGAAAGACCCTCCGCCTGAGCTTTTTACCGGGTCAGAGAAAGACTCGTGCTTTTCCGCCGTAGCGTCCGTAAGAGGCTGGAACCAGTGGGTATAGTGTGTAGCACCCATCTTAACGGCCCAGTTCTTCATGCCAAGAGCAATCTGGTCTGCCACCTCCCTTTCCAGCGCCGCTCCGTTCTCTACCGCCTCTACCACAGCATCGTATGCCTGCTGGGACAGATAAAGCTGCATCTTGGGAAGGTCGAAAACGTTCATCCCGAAATACTCGGAAACAGGTCTCTCGTCTACATAGAAACGCTCTGCCTGGTGAGTTGCAATCTCTGCCAGGGCTCTTGTACGGACATTACTCATAAAAACGGAATTTTGATATATTTTTCAGAAAAATTATCTGCCTTTTTGCCTTAAGACGCCGCAAATATATGTATTTTTAAGAAAAATTATCTTACTCAGCGATGAATAATGCAAAAAAAATCCCGCCCATTCAGGCGGGATCAGTTTTTGGAAGATTCTTGTATTACTTCCTGCCAGGATAAACCTTCAGGCCTTCCTCCAGACACTTGATAGCGTGCTCAATATCCTCTACCTTAAGGACGTAAGCAAGTCTAACCTCGTCTGTTCCCCGGCCCTCGGAAGCGTAGAATCCGGCTGCAGGAGCCACCATAGTGGTTTCTCCGTTGTAGTTGAATTCCTCAAGCATCCACTTTGCAAAATTCTCTGCAGAGTCTACCGGAAGCCTTGCTATAGTGTAGAACGCTCCCATAGGCTTTGGAGTGAATACTCCAGGAATCTTGTTAAGCATATCGCACATGACATCCCTGCGGTGGATGTATTCTGCCTTAACGGCGGCGAAATACTCTTTAGGAGTATCCAATGCAGCCTCGGCTGCTATCTGCTCCACGGTAGGAGAGCAAAGACGGCTCATGGCAAACTTCATGATGGCGGCCATAACCTCCTTGTTCTTGCTTACTATGCAGCCGATACGGGCGCCACACATGCTGTAACGCTTTGACACAGAGTCAAGCAGAAGGACATTCTGCTCCAGTCCCGGAATCTGCATCGCTGAGAAATGAGGATCGTCTGAATAGCAGAACTCCCTGTAAACCTCGTCTGAAAGCAGATAGATATCGTGCTTCTTTACAATTTCTCCGAGCTTGAGCATGCTCTCCTTTGAATAGAGAGTACCTGTCGGGTTGCCAGGGTTGCAGATCAGGATAGCCTTGGTCTTTGGAGTTATGTACTTGTCAAACTCCTCGATAGGAGGAACCTGGAAGCCGTCGTCAATCTTGGTGGAGATTGGAACAAGGGTTACGCCGGTCTGAACGGCAAAGGCCCTGTAATTGGTGTAGAAAGGCTCCATTACCACAACCTCGTCTCCAGGGTTGCAGAGGACTGCCATGGCAAACAGAACAGCCTCGCTGCCGGATGTGGTAACTATGATGTCGGAAGACTCAACGTCTATTCCTATCTTGTTGTAATAGCCTGCAAGACCCTTGCGATAGCTCTCGATACCGCCAGAATTAGCGTATGCCAGGTTATTGAGGTGAATGTTCCGGATGGCCTCCATTACACACTCTGGAGAGTCTATATCCGGCTGTCCAATATTCAGGTGGAAAACCTTCACACCCCTTTTCTTTGCCGCCTCGGCGTACGGCACCAGCTTCCTGATTGGAGAAGCAGGCATCTGGATTGCTTTCTGAGAAAGAGTTAACATGATTGTATGTCTGTTAAATAATTGTTTATGTTATGATAATATGATTTCTACTCTGCGCTTGCCAGCGAGTACATGAATCCCTCCAGATGTTTCTGGATTTCACGTGTAGGGCAAGAATAATTGTTTACAAGGATTGCGAATTTTATGAGTCCGTGCTTAGGGCCGGCATAGACATATCCGGCGTATGTCTTAACACAGCTGAGGCTTCCACTCTTGGCATGAACTCCGGCGGCAATGTCCGGATTGAATTTCTTCTTGTCTGTGAGCACGTTGCGGAGTGTTCCAACAGTAGGATAAGGGAAAGCTTCCACAAACTTCTCAAAGCAAGGCTGCTTAGTCATTACAGAGTAGAAGTTGCAGAAGAATTCCGGAGAAACGTAGTTCTCGCGGCTGAGTCCGCTGCCGTCATCCTGGGTGTATCCGGTACGGTTTACTCCCAGAGAATCCAGAATCCTGCGCGCAGCTTTCTTGGCTCCGGAATAGGAACCGTCTCCCAACATCTTCTTTCCAAGTTGCTTGAACAGGGTCTCCGCATAGAAGTTATCGCTGACAAGAAGAGTTCTTCCAACAATCTTCCAAAGTTCAGGAGAATATGTGGTGGTGATTTCCGTAAGGTCAGCTTTAGCGGCATCCTCTACGGGAATAATGTCCGGACCAATTGTAATGCCCTGTGATACAACAAAGTCTCTGAATGCGGCACCACAGGATATATAGCCAAACTTATTGGATATGATGCTGCGGATAGTATCTCTGTCTACAGGAACGCTACCAGTGAATTTTCCAACCCTTGCAAGGTCCGAGCAATTATACTCGCTCCAGTCTCCGCTCTTTGCAGGTCCCGTTGTAAGTTCATTAATATACTTGAAACCAGGTATCTGCGGATAAAGAACAATCACCTGAGGTTTTTCGCCCTCCTTCTTGCCCGGAATAATCCTTGCGTTCTGAACATCCTCGTGGAAAGGAAGACCGCTTGGAGCGGATCCATAGTCATATCCGATATTGCCCCACTCCCATGAAGAAGGAATTACCTCACGTGCAAGATAGCTGTCATCCACAACTATATTACCCTGCACTTTCCTTATTCCCAGTTCCTTCATTGCTGCAGTCCATACTCCGAATATGGAATCTACAGGAAATCCCACACCATCCTCTGAACCAAGAGTAGGATCTCCCCCACCCACTATCCAGAGATCTCCGAACAGTGTTCCATCTTTGACGGTACCGCTATATTTTAACGTGGTGGAGAACCTGTAATCCTCTCCCAGATAAGCCAGCGCCATACCGCAAGTAATTGTCTTTAGGGTAGATGCGGTAAGAACAGGGAGATTGGAATTCCATTCGGCTACAATCTTGCCGTTCTTATCCACAGCCTTGATGGCGGCAACTGCATTGATGTAATTGGCATCTTTCTTAAGCACCTTGTCTATGTACTCCTGAGGAGAATAGGCGGATTTTTTGGCCTGCGCATTGGCTACGGCCGGAACAATGGCCAGAAGCGCAACTGCTGCAGCAAGGGATGATAGTACCTTTTTCATATCGTTTTTGAATTTAACTTCAAATGTAGTCTTAAACTATGAAATTACCAAGTCTGGAAATTACCAGTGCGCACAACAGTATCACTATCTCTATCCTGAGGAAAGACTTGGCCCCGTAACGGGAAAAATAACTGGCCAGAAGAATGCCGGATGGGCAGCATGCCAACAGTGCAACCGGGTGCTCTGAGGTGGAAGAGAACAATATAACCTCGGCTGCGCAGACAACCACATTAATAATCTGAATCTTAAGGGCATAAGCCTCAGCGATACCATATTCCCTCATCTTGCCGGAGAAAAGCAAAATGGAGTGCAGAAGCATTACAATCAGGCAGAGCAGCAAAAAGAGCATCGGGATATCCAGGGAGAAGAAGTCGTAATAGACTGTAGTCATCGCCGAGTAAATCCTTTTCAGTGCCCCTAGTATATCATAGCCTATAAGATACGCCATACCCATAAAAAGAATATATGGCACAATGAAACCTCCTATAAACTTGATTGTGTTCCGGATAATGTCAGACAGGCCGGAAGCCAACATGAGGATTATCACCAGAAGGGCTATCCACACTACAGGAGGAAAGAACATGGAAGACACAGCCATCAGGAAGAACGCCGTAAAATACTGCTCGCTCAAAAGGCAGAACTGCGCCCACAGAAGGGCTATGGCGGCAATGTGTATAAAGCTGACAGACAGAGCTCCAGGGCAGGCAAAAAGCAGTGACGCACTCAGAACCACTGCCGTTATCCTGTCTCTGTAGGAAGGAATCACAGGTTCTGAAATAATATAGACCGTAATCAGCAAGACTATGCATAACACAATGCCGATAAACATTGTAACCGAAGGCCATTCCTTTTCTAATGCAAAAAACGATGCCGGAGAAAACTTGATGAAGAAAGATGTCACCAGAAGGAAAACGGTTACAAGATACAATGCAATCCTGTTGTATCTTCCAATAGCGTCAAACCTCTGAGCAGATGTCATTTGCCTTCTTTATAACGGATTATGTCCAGACCAATGTCTTTCCTGAAATACTTTCCCTCAAATTCTATCCTCTCAAGATGAGAGTAGGCAAGACTGCGGCCTTCTTCTATGGTTTCCTTTACTGAAGTGGATAATGGAGTATTTGAGGTCACGGCAAGAACCCTTCCACCGGAAGTAACGAGAAGTCCTTCCTCCGGCTCCGCCGTACCGCTATGGAACACCTTTACCGGACCACTGTAGGAATTGTTGAAAAGTATAGGATCCCCAGAGATGGCTTTCCCCTTTGGGTAACTTCCAGGATATCCTCCGCTGACGCATACCACCGTAAGCGCCGCATCATCTGAAATATCCATGGTTTCCTTATCCAAAGTGCCTTTTGCACAGGCACATAGATGGCTAAGCAGGTCTGAATCTATTCTTGTCATCACGGCTTCCGTTTCCGGATCTCCCATCCTCACGTTGTACTCTATCACGTATGGCTCTCCACCGCAATTCATGAGGCCAAGGAAAATGAAACCTTTGTAGCTTATTCCTTCTTCCTCAAGGCCTTTGAGGGTTGGCTCAATGATTCTGGTCCTGACCTTGTTCTTGAACTCTTCATCCACAAAAGGAACTGGAGAAACGGCTCCCATACCACCGGTATTCAGCCCCGTGTCTCCGTCCCCGATTCTCTTGTAATCCTTTGCTTCCGGAAGCAGAAGATAGCTCTTTCCGTCTGTCAGAATGAACATGGAAACCTCTATTCCGGAAAGGAACTCCTCTATTACTACCGTAGATGAAGCCTTTCCGAATTTTCCGCCCAGCATCTCCTTAAGCTCAGAGTCCGCCTGTTCAAGAGAGTTGCATATAAGCACGCCCTTACCTCCGGCAAGACCGTCTGCCTTAAGCACATACGGAGGTTTCAGCTCTCTCAGGAACTGTTGAGCCTGGGCTAACTGGTCAGTTTTGAAACTCCTGAAAGCCGCAGTTGGAATGCCGTGTCTTGCCATAAATTCCTTGGCAAATTGCTTGCTGCCTTCCAATGCAGCACCTGCAGCCCCCGGCCCCACGAACATAACTCCCTTCAGGTCTGAATCTTCTGAAAAGCGGTCTCCAAGGCCTCTTACGAGCGGCTCTTCAGGCCCCACTACAACAATGTCTATGGCATTGTCCAGCACAGCCTTCTTTACGGCCTGGAAGTCATTGGGGTCTCCGGCTATGTTCGTCCCTACCTGGGCAGTTCCCGGATTTCCCGGCATTGCGAATACCGCATCGCAATCCCAACTCTGCCTTATCTTCCAGGCTATTGCGTGTTCGCGGCCTCCGCCGCCAAGTACCAATGCTTTCATATCGCTGAGTAAAATGGCTTGACTACAATTCTATTCTGGCGCTGTGATATCCCTTTTCATAAATGGCCTTGAGAACCTCCGGAAGGGCTTCCCAGAGGTTGCGGGCGCACTTTATGGAATCATGGAAAGCAATTATCACCCCGCTCTCTATGTAAGGGACAACGTTCTTTATACACTCTTTTCCGTTGATGTGACGGCTATAGTCGCGGCTGAGGACCGTCCACATTATGTGGCGGTATCGTTCCGCAAGGACTCTTGCCTGGTTAGGACCAATGCGGGCGTATGGAGGGCGAAAAAGGTTGGAGTGGATGAGGTCTCCGGCTATGTCTATGTCCCGGACATAGTCTCCGGTCTTCATTCCCCATCCTTTAACGTGACTGTAGGAATGGTTGCCCACGGCATGCCCTCTGGCCTTGATTTCCTCGAATAGTTCCGGGAACATCTCCACGTTTTTGCCTATGCAGAAGAAGGTTGCCTTGGCATCGTATTTGTCCAGCTGATCCAGAACCCAAGGCGTAACCTCAGGCCTAGGGCCGTCATCAAATGTAAGATACACCTCGTTCCTGTCGTTTGGAAGGTCCCAGATGAAACTCGGGAACATCCTGCGTATGAATTTTGGAGGTTTAATCTTCATTTCCTGAATATTGATTGACAAAAATAATAAATTAACTTTGTGGGTATGAACAAGAGAAGCAAAATATCGCATAATCTTGGAATAACCGCCTTGCTTGCAGCCATGCTGCTTTCATACGCATGCAGCAAAAGCGGCATGTTGTCCAAGAACGATGTGGCAGATATAATGTACGAGATGTTTCTGGCAGATGAATACGCCAAGAAGTATCCCAAAATAAACAAGGCTGCAGATTCCCTGCTGCTTTACCAGCATATTTTCGACAAGTACGGTTGCTCTCTGGAAGACTACCGAAATTCCATAAAGTTTTATATCGGCGATGAAAAAGCCTACACCTACATACTGAAAAGAGCTGTGCAGACAGCTAAGGATTCCGCCTCCAGGGCAAACAAGGAAGTAGGAAAGGAGCAGCCGCGCAACATCACGGCCATAATACCATATCCGTCTGAAGGTATGGAAATTCCAATGAACAAATGGTGGAATCGCAAAATAGACGGCTCTTATCCGACCAAAACCGGATTTTACGATGAACTTCAGAGTGTTATAAGAGAAGCTCAGGAAAATGAAAGGAGACGCAAGCGGGAACTGCTTAAAGGAAAGGCGGATAGTAGCGAGCCTGAGATTGTCCTTACAAAGGAAGCCCAGAAGATAAGGGATAATTTCCGCCGCAATATGGAGGAGATCAAATAACAGCAAGGCCATGAAGAAATTTGCAGCGGATTTCGCTTTCACTCTTGACAGAACAATCACCCCTATCGAGAGGCCTCTTATATTCACCGATGACCGTGGCCGTATCCTATCTGTTGGCCAGCATACTGATTCTGACCTTGAAAGCCCTGATATTGAATATCACGCAGGTACGCTGATTCCAGGAATGGTGAACGCCCACTGCCATATTGAACTGTCTCACCTGAAAGATGTTTTCAGGGAGGCCACAGGTATGAGCGGTTTCATCAATCAGATCAACTCCTTAAGAGAGAGCGTAGACCAAGAGGGGAGGCTTAAGGCTATGGAATCAGAATTCCGCAACTTTTCCCTTAAGGGAGTCGTAGCTGTCTCTGACATAAGCAACTGCACAGAAAGTTTTTCTTTCAAGAAACAATATCTGAACCTGATTCATTCCACAGACAATCCCCTTTTCCCTGTCTATTACCGCACGTTCGTAGAGCTGTTCGGAACGGAAAAAGAAGAGGCAGATTCCATTCTGGAAGGAGGACAGAGGGTTGCAGACCAGGCAACTGAAATGGGGCTAGAAGCATCCGTAACTCCTCATTCCTGCTATACAATGAGCCCCAAGCTTCTGGAAATAACCGCAAAACGCGGACTGGAAAGTGGAGCCATATCCTACCACAGCCAGGAAAGCCAGGAGGAGGAAGACATGATAGTGAAGGGCTCCGGAGCACTTGCGGACAATTACCGGGAAAGAGGACTTTCCACTCCTCCGGTTACAGGGGAAACGGCTCTGGAGTATTTCATAGACCATCTGAAGAATTCGTACGGGAACATCCAGGAAAGAAAGATTGCCGGAAGGATAAACCTCGTACACAACGTTGTAATTAGCCAGAGGAGCATAGACAAGGCAAAAGAAGCTCTCCAGACTCCGTTCTTTACCATTTGCCCTCTTTCCAACATATTTATACACAGGCAACTGCCACCGATCAGCCTCATGAGGCAAAACGGTCTAGATATTTGTCTTGGTACAGACAGCCTGTCCTCTAATCACATTCTGGATATGGTAAGGGAAATGGAGTGCCTTCAGAAGAATTTCCCGGAACTGGAACTTGGAGAAATTCTCACCTGGGCTTGCTCAAACGGAGCAAGGTGCCTGGGAAAGGAAAAAGAGCTCGGAAGCCTGGCGCCGGGAAAAACTCCGGGCATAGTGCTGATTGAAAACCTCAACGGATTTAAGGTTACAGAAAAAACCGCATCCATAAGACTAGCATAAAGTGCAAACGATATGTCTACAAAACTGTTTGAATCTCTGATAGTTGGTCCAATCCACAGCAGAAGGCTGGGGTCCTCTTTGGGAATCAACCTCCTTCCCGAACACGGTAAAATCTGCACATTTGACTGCATTTACTGCGAGTGCGGATGGAACAAGGACCACCGGGAAGACAAAGTCATGCCAACTGCAGACCAGGTGGAAGAAGCTCTTTCCAGAAGGGCCGTGGAACTGCACAAGGAAGGCGTTCGGGTGGATTCTATTACTTTTTCCGGAAACGGAGAGCCTACCATCCATCCTGAGTTTGCCCGGATAGTTGACATAACACTCAAAGTAAGAGACAGATACCTGAAGGAAGCAAAGGTTTCCGTCCTCAGTAACGCCTCCATGATATGGAAAGAGGAAGTAAGGCAGGCGCTCATGAAAGTGGACAACCCTATCCTCAAGATAGACTCCACACAAGAGATGATTGCCAGGGCCATCAACCGGCCTAATTCCAGATACAGCCTGAAGGAAACCATCGCCGAGCTGAAAAAGTTCAACGGCAATTTCATCCTTCAGACAATCTTCTTCAGGGGAGAGGCGGAAGACCCGAAGACAGGCAGGAAAGTGCTGATAGACAGTACGGAGCCTCGGCTTGTAAAGAAGTGGCAGACTCTGGTTAGGGAGCTTAAGCCAAGACAGATCATGATGTACACGCTGGACAGGGACACTCCTGCAACTGGCCTTTCAAAGGCATCGATGGAGGAAATGAGAGTGATAGCATCCCCGCTTGCCGCTGAGGGCTTTAACGTAACAATCAACGGAGAAAAAGTATGAGAGCTGTAGTTCAGAGAGTTAAGCATTGCAGTGTAACCATAGACGGGAAACTGCACTCCTCTATCGGAAAGGGAATGCTGGTGCTTCTTGGCGTAGGAGAAGAAGACACGGAAGAAGACATTGCATATCTTGTAAAGAAAATCACCAATCTCAGGATATTCGACGACCAGAACGGAGTAATGAATGTCTCTGTGCTGGATGACGGCGGAGACATTCTGGTTGTCAGCCAGTTCACCCTTATGGCCACTACTTACAAGGGAAACCGTCCTTCATACATCAGGGCAGCGCGGCCGGAGATTTCCGTTCCTCTTTACGAGGAGTTCGTGCGCAAGACAGAAGAAGCTCTGAACGCGGACCCGTCCAAAGGAAAAAGAACTGTTTACACTGGAGTTTTCGGAGCTGACATGAAAGTGGAGCTTCTGAACGACGGACCTGTGACTATCATAATGGACAGCAAACAGAGAAATTTTTAAAAACATACGGATATGAAAGAACTGATCAAAAAGTACAATCTGCAGATAAACGCAGAAGAGCTTGAAGCAGAAGTCCTTAAGATTAAGGAAGAAGCATCTGCGAACATGAATGCGGAGAACCTGAAAATTGCATTGGGAGCGATAGACCTGACAAGCCTTCACACCTCTGACACACCTGATTTCATAGCGAAGTTTACAGACAAGGTTAACGGGTTCAAGGCAGTTTATCCGCAGTATCCGCTTCCGGCATCTATCTGCGTATATCCTAACTTTGCCAAGACAGTCAAGGAGACACTCAAGGAAGATGGCGTGGGTATCACTACTGTAAGCGGCTGTTTCCCTTCATCCCAGAGTTTCTTGGATGTCAAGCTATTGGAGACAAGGCACGCTGTAGAGGACGGTGCCACTGAGATAGACATTGTGCTTCCTC
Organism: Bacteroidales bacterium; assembly: GCA_017551215.1. Next base: position 19,100 of record JAFZMA010000072.1, read on the forward strand.
ACAATTCATTTGTAGCCGGAAACCTGGATGAAACCAGAAAGGAAATTGCATCGCTGAGGAAAGTGACAGAGGGCAAGACTCTGAAAGTCATACTGGAAAGCGGGGCATTGCAGACAGGCTACCCTACCCTTCAGGAAGGCGTTGAGGCTATTGCAGAGGCTTCTCTCCTTG
>JAFZMA010000073.1 GCA_017551215.1 Bacteroidales bacterium
GAAATGCTGGGCAGCGGCCCAATCATGGAATAGCCGTTACTCCAGGTTATCCGGAGATTGAAGACTGGCAAGGGCGATTTCCACTTCCTCGTCTGTAAGGTTGTCGTAGCGGATATAGTAGTCCAAGCCGTACAGATTGCGGACAATCAGCCCTTTAAGATAATTCTTGAGATGGTCTCCCGATTTCTTGAGGTCTTCCGGAGAGAATTCTATCCCCTTGTCTTTGGCGTATGAAAGGAACTCTGAGAGATAACTGTCGCTGACCTCGAACTTATTCACAAACTTGTTGAACGTAGCGTTGTTGGCAGACTCCTTCTGAGAGGCTGAGAATGTGCCGTATTTCTTCTCGAATTCCTTGCGGTGGCTGTCTGCATAGATGCCCACAAAATCGCTGAGTATACCCTTATTTACGGCGGCAAGATAAGGCTTGGTGTAATAGGACGTGTCTATTGGAATATAAACGTCCGGAATGATTCCGCCGCCGCCATAAACAGTGCGTTCCAGTTTAAGCGTCTTGAATTTTAGGGAATCATTGATCTTTATGCTGTCCTGGTTGAAACTCTCACCGGAAGCGTATCTTTCATAGAAGTTGCGATAGTATTCCTCAGCCTTTCCCATCTTGTAAGGAGACTGGATAACCCTGCCGCTTGGAGTATGGTATCTTGCAACCGTAACCCTGATGCGGGCACCGTCCTGAAGCTGGAACTCCTGCTGTACCAGCCCTTTGCCAAAGGAACGCCTTCCGTAAAGTGTGCCGCGATCCCAATCCTGGATGGCACCGGCAAGAATCTCGCTAGCCGATGCGGAATTCTCGTCTATCAGAACCGCCACCTCCACATTCTTGAGGGTGCCGTTACCATCCGCATAATCATCTGTACGCGGCACGGCACGGCCCTCGGAAAAGAGAATCAGCTGTCCCTTTTCAAGGAACTCGTTCACAAGCCTCAGGGCAGTATGGAGATAACCGCCGCCATTCCCCCTGAGATCTATAATCAGACCCTTCAGGCTCTTTCCCTTGAGAGGCGTCATGAATTCGTCGTAAGTATTTGCGCCAAAACTGCTTACACGGATATACATTATGTCCGGAGAAATTTCATACGCGCAGGAAACCGTATTCAAAGGAATCTTGTCTCTTGTAATGACCAGTTCCCTTTCTTTTTCTCCGCGACGTATAACACCTACCCTTACCTTTGTACCCTTGTCTCCTCTCAGATACTTCAGTACCCTTGTCTGGGTAAGCTTTGTACCGCTAATGACCTCTCCGTCAACGGAATTAATCTTGTCTCCGGCCCTAAGCCCCACTTTCTCAGAAGGCCCGCCAGGAATAACACTCTGGACTGTAAGCGTGTCCCTGATAAGAGCATATTCAATTCCGATACCCTCGAACTTTCCAACCAGCGGCTCTTCCATATCTTTAACATCCTTTGCGGAAATGTAAACGGAATGCGGATCCAGCTGCTGCATCATGTTTATCATGGCATCCTCGCTCAAACGGTTTACGTTGAGGGTGTCCACGTATGCGTTTGCAAGCAGGAAAAGAATCTGCTTGAACTTGTTTGCCTCGTTATTCAGACGCGCATTGGAGTAACTTACGGTCTGGTTTACCCGTGGCTGAGCCATATAGCTCTGGGCTTGAGCGCATAGCACGGACGCAAAAATGCATGCGGAAAGCAAAAGTATGCGGTTCTTCATTACTGTTTCTTTAAGGGATTCTCATTCAGAGGCACATCAAATTTCATACCCTCCCGAGCAAGATATGTTTCCGGGAATATCTTTCTGGCCTCGTCCAGAAGAAGATCCAGACTGCGGTAGCGCGACGAGAAATGCCCGAGTACAAGAGTCTTGGCCCCTGCCGCAAGCGCAACCTTGGCAGCATCCTCGCTGGTGGAATGGGCCGTGCTCTTTGAAAGGGCCTTAAGGTCAGAGGCGTATGTTGCCTCGTGATAAATCAGGTCAGCCCCCTCGATGTAAGAAGCCAAAGCCGTGAACGGGGCCGTATCGCTGCAATAAGCAAAGGAACGCGGTTCAAAAGGCCTGTAAGTGAGCTCTTTGCAAGGCAGAGTAACTCCATCGCGGAGTATATCCTCACCCCTCTTGAGAGTGGCAATCTCCTCAAGTGTAAGGTTATGCTCAGCGATAGCGCTCTTTATAACATTTGGCTGCGGCTCCCTTTCCTTGAAAAGATAGCCGTAGGTCTCTATCCTGTGACGCAAAGGGAATGCATAGATTTCCAGGTTCTTGAAGGAGGCTATCAGTTCTCTCTGGCGGCATTTGACTTTGTGCAGGACTATCTCGTATTTCACCTGTCCGAACTGGTCAGATATGCTCTTGAGCAAAATATCCAGCCCCTCCGGTCCGTAAATGTGCAGCGGAGACAGACGCCCAATCATATCCAGCGTGGAAATCAGGCCGAACAAGCCGAAAACATGATCTCCGTGAAGATGAGAAATGAAAATGTTGTCCAGCCTGGAAAACGGAACCTTAAACCGCGCCATCTGCATCTGGCATCCTTCTCCGCAGTCTATCAAGAACAAACGCCCACCCACGACAAGTGAGTGAGCGCTTGGAAATCTGTCAGAAGTTGGACGTGCAGAAGCACTTCCCAATGTCGTCAGAGAGAATTCCACCTATTTGTTCTCCCCTTTTTCCATCTCCTTCTTCAGGTCTGCAAGAGCGTCGATATCTCCAAGAGTGGTCTTCTCAACGCTTGCCTTTACCTTCTTGATAGCCTTCTTTGTGCTCTCGGCCTCTGCTTCCTTCTCCTTGAGAATCTCGCCGGCCTCAGCCCTCTTCTTGTCCTCGGCTATCCTTGTGTGGCTCAGGATGATCTTCTTGCTGGACTTGTTGAATTCGACAACTTTGAAATCGAGTTTCTCCTCTGCCTTTGCAGTGGTGCCGTCTTCCTTAACCAGGCCCTTCATAGGAGCGAATCCCTCAATGCCATACTGCAGGGCAACGGTAGCGCCCTTGTCGTTGAAGGAAACTATTGTACCCTCATGGATAGAACCCTGGGTGAATACGGTCTCAAAGGTATCCCAAGGATTGTCCTCGAGCTGCTTATGACCGAGTGAAAGCCTGCGGTTCTCCTCGTCGATATCCAGAACTACAACCTCGAACTTCTCTCCAAGGGAAGTGAACTCGGACGGATGCTTGATCTTCTTGGTCCAGCTCAGGTCTGATACGTGTACCAGTCCATCCACGCCTTCCTCAAGCTCTACGAATACGCCAAAGTTGGTGAAGTTGCGAACAATAGCTGTGTGGCGGCTTCCTACAGGATACTTATCCTTGATAGTTGCCCAAGGATCTGCCTTAAGCTGCTTCATGCCAAGGCTCATCTTGTGCTCGTCGCGGTCCAGAGTCAGAACCTGTGCCTCTACCTCCTGACCCAGCTTCAGGAAATCCTGAGCGCTTCTCAGGTGAGAAGACCAGCTCATCTCTGAAACGTGGATAAGTCCCTCGATACCAGGCTGAATCTCAACGAATGCGCCGTAATCTGTAAGAACCACAACCTTACCCTTAACGGTATCTCCAACCTTAAGGTCTGGATTAAGAGCATCCCATGGATGTGGAGTAAGCTGCTTCAGACCAAGGGCGATTCTCTTCTTCTCCTCATCGAAGTCGAGGATAACCACGTTGATCTTCTCGTCCAGCTTGACAACTTCCTCTGGGTTACCAATGCGGCCCCAGCTGAGGTCTGTAATGTGGATGAGTCCGTCTACTCCGCCAAGGTCTACGAATACACCGTAAGAAGTGATATTCTTTACGGTTCCCTCGAGAACCTGACCCTTCTCCAGCTTGGAGATGATCTCGCTCTTCTGAGCCTCGAGTTCTGCCTCGATAAGAGCCTTGTGGGAAAGAACCACGTTGCGGAAGTCCTGGTTGATCTTTACAACCTTGAATTCCATGGTCTTCTCTACATATACGTCGTAGTCGCGGATAGGCTTTACATCTATCTGGGAACCAGGCAGGAAGGCCTCGATTCCAAATACGTCCACAATCATACCGCCCTTTGTACGAGCCTTGATGAA
>JAFZMA010000074.1 GCA_017551215.1 Bacteroidales bacterium
CAACTGCCCGGTAGCGGCTTAAGGCTGGCAGACGAACAGCTCTCTAATGATACCGTCCGAGACAAAAAACTTCTCGGGCGGTATTTTTATTGTGCCGTTTTTGCCAAGAAGCACAAGCCCCTTGCTTTCCAATGAATGAAGCTGAGGAAGCATCTCCGCCATTAAAGCCGGAGACTGCGGAGATGAGTTCCTGAGAGTATTGAGGCTCACTCCGCCTGATGTGCGGAGCCCTAGCATAAGAATCTCGTTGAAAATGTCTTGCGGAGAAAGTGTTTCTCCCTCTCTTATCTTCAGGGTTGAAAGATCGCACCACGTAGCAATATCCGAGGTGTTCCACTCCCTGTGCCTTCCTATGAAGGAATGGGCTCCGGGGCCAAGGCCCAGATAAGGCGTACGGTTCCAGTAAGACGAGTTGTGGCGGCTTCTTTTAGCCGTGGTTTTGCAAAAGTTGGACACCTCGTACTGGATGTACCCGCCCTCCTTGAGCATCTTCTGCAAAGTCTTGTACATAAGTTCGCTCTCTTCCTGAGACGGAAGGGCAAAATCCCCGTTTTTTTCCATCCTCTCAAGCGGTGTTCCCGGGTCTATTCCCATCTGGTATGCCGATATATGTTCCGGACTGAGTTCCAGAATCTTGTGCAGATTATACTCCCAGTCCTCCAATGTCATCTGCGGAAAGCCGAAAATCAGGTCCAGGCTTATATTGGCAAAGCCGGCGGAGCGCAAGAAGCCGTAGGCCTCTATCGCGGAGGAAGAATTGTGCCTGCGCCCCATCCATTTGAGGTGGCTGTCGCAGAAAGACTGCACTCCCATGCTCACCCTGTTCACCCCCATTTTTCTCAGCGATGACGCATAGTCGGGAGTGATGTCGTCCGGATTCACCTCTACCGTAAACTCGAACTCATCCGGGTTTTCTGTCCTGAAGGCGGTGGCGGGGAAAACAAAGGTTTCCCTTATCGCCGAGACTGCTTCTTCCAGTAAATCAGTACTTAAGACGGATGGGGTCCCGCCGCCTATGTAAAGCGTTTTTACAATTCGGTCTGTCTGGTAAAGGGAGGAAAAGAAATCCCTGCGCCCGGAGATTTCCCGTTTAAGCGCAGGGATGTACTGTTGTCTCAAGCTCCTTGAGACGGTTGAGCAAAAGCCGCAATAAATGCACCTTGAGTCGCAGAACGGAACGTGCAGATATATGCCGGCCATAAAGGCTTATTTCAGATACAGTTCTGCCGTTCCGAGCTTGCCTCTTTCCGTGTAAACCTCAGCTGTATAGGTTCCCTTCTCCAGCTCTCCGCCCGGAGTGAAGAATATGCTCACATCCAGTTCCTGACCCTGATAGTCAACCTCTCTGGAAGCGGAGTAAATCAGCTGCTCTCCGTTGCAGGTGAATACCTGCTGGCCGCCGTCTGTCATAAGCACTCCCTCCGGATCCTTGATCCTTACATAGATGGTTATAAGGCCTGTCTGGGCAATGGAATTTTCCAGCAGGGAAATGTTTACCCGGAACTGCTCCGCGCGGGAAGAACGGTCCATGCTCTTTCCCCTGCGGTTAAGAGCCACAAAGCTTAAGCCGCGGCCTCTGATTGCAGAACCCTCGTCTATCTTCTTGCTCTGCTCCTCTATAGTCTTGGCCTGTTCCTCGTTCTTTGCAGTGGTTTCCTTCACCTGTTTCTTGGCCTCCGTAACTTCCTCCTTGAGAGCTATATTCATCTGGTTCAGGGAGTCTATCTGCTTGATATATCCCCTCATGATTGCCCTCAGGGTTCCCAGTTCCTTTTCATACTTGCGGAGCTGGGCGGCGTTGTTGGCCTCTGTTTTCTTTACTTTCTCTATGAGTTCCGCCACTTTCTCCCTTTCTATCTGGAGTTGCGTGTTGATGGTGTCGTTTGTAGAAGACAGCGTAGCGTAATC
>JAFZMA010000075.1 GCA_017551215.1 Bacteroidales bacterium
CAGGGACTAGTGCCAGCAATGGTGTGCAAGTTCGACTCTTGTCCTGGGCACAAAAAATAAGACTGCACGCAGTCTTATTTTTTTATGTGCCCAGGACAATTCTAACCCCCGCAGACTCCGTCTGCACCCCCTATAGGGGGTATACGGCACTCCGTGCCGGGCACTTTGTGCCTTATTATATTGTATGAAGATGACGGATATGGAGAACTGATATGGAGAACTGATATGGAGAACTGATATGGAAAACGGCATGGAGAAATAATATAGAGAACGGTATGAAGAAAGTACGGTTGTTTTTGGAAAGTTGCTGCACAAGCCTTGAAGAGGTTAAGAAGGCCTGCGCCTGTGGTGCGGACAGGATAGAACTGTGCGAGGATATAGCCATTGGCGGAGTTACCCCTTCCCTTTCTCTTGTAAAGGAAGTTCTTTCCTCCTCAGCGATTCCAGTAAACGTTATGATTCGTCCAAGGGGAGGAGGCTTTGTCTATTCAGAAGAAGAAATATGCAGGATGATTTCAGATATCCGTGTACTTGGTAGTTTAAACGTTTCCGGAAAGCGTATAAACAGTTTTGTATTCGGATGCCTGACGCCTGAAAATGATGTGGATATCTTGGCAATGAAAAGACTGATGGCTGAGGTGGGCGGGAAACCGGTTACTTTCCACAGGGCTTTCGACAGCGTTGCAAATCCGGAAAAGGCGCTGGAAGATATTATCTCACTAGGTTGCACTCATCTTCTCACTTCCGGGAATATGGAAGATGCATTTGTGGGAAGATTCAACATAGCCCATCTGGTAGAGCAGGCAGCCGGAAGAATCACCATAATGGCGGGAAAAGGAATAAGGCCTCAGAATCTCAAGCAGATAGCCACAGATTCCAAGGCCCCTCAATTTCACGGCACAAGCCTTTTCTGAATTTTATTCGGACTGATAGAAGCCGGGAAGAAGTTTTTCCGTTACTTCAAGTTCATCATCTGAAGTCTTCAGTTCGTTTTTGGAAACAGTGAATACCCTGCTTCCTTCGCGAACCTTCTTTATAGCCTCCTCATTCCAGGCAACAGGACTTTCATCGGCATTTGCATAATACAGCATTTCCTTGCCCTTAACAGTATTCTCAGTGCTTAGTTCAAAGTAATGCACAGTGTTTTCGGATTTTGTCTGCATCTTGGCCAGCCCCTGCCACAATCCCCTGAGATTGGCTTCCCTGTAACTGTCATTATCGTGAGAAAGAGCCAGATATGACTTGCTTCCGTCCATCCAGATGGCCACTATTTCATTAGGGCTTACGGGACTTGAGCCCAGGCAAAGCAGAACCCAGGATTTGCTGCCGTCTACAAAAACGTGATCCTTGTCTTCCATAAAGGCAAAAGGAACGCTGAAATCTGCCCACCAGTCATCAGACGTTATCTTGACAGGAAAACCGCCTGTAGCTCTAATCCAATACAAATCCCTTTTGCCGGCAGATGGATTCCAGGCCGTAAAGAACAGGAGCTCGCCGTCTGGAGACTGGACAAAACTGCTGAGATGTTCAATTCCGCGGAAGTCAAATAAACTGTCTTTTCCGGGATCCAGCAGAACAGATTCCAGAGTTTTTCCGTAATCCTCCCATTTTTCCGGATCTACGGTAACGGGATCTGAAAGAGACATATTCTCCTGCATCTGGGAACGGACAGGAATGCCGTCTCTGAGATAATAGATGAAGATTTTCTTCCCCTCCACAGACATACGTGGAGAAGAAATGTTTATTACACGCGATCCGTCTCCAGGTTCTGCAGGCTGAGATCGGTAGCCACAGGAGAAGGCCGCAAAAGCCGAAAGGCAAAAAATCAATATTCTTTTCATTGTCAGTGTTATATTACCATCTGTTCCAGGCGTCGTGAGCTTCCTGGGCGGATGAATAGAAGCCTCCCACAGAGCGGAAGTCCTGGGTTTCCAGAGCATATCGTCCTTCCTTGACCTTGATCACATAATAGCGTCCCTTGTCGCTGGTGAAAGCCTGAATTTCATCCATATAGTTTGATGTCCAGCCGCCCTTGTCAAAATAGATGCTCTGGCCTTTCCAGTTGTAAAGAGTGGCGCTTCCTTTGGAGCGGGCGATAATGGCATCGTCGAAATATTCCAGTTCTTCTCCATGGGCGATTTCTTTTCCGGTATCATCGTAAATGTACATTTTGTTTTCCATGTTTTTTCTGGTTGGATCCTGACCGTGCGCAATGATACGGTGCCCGTCAACTTTCATCGGAAGAACTTTGATATTGTAACCGAATGCAATGTATTTCCCAAAGACATTGGTAACTTTTTTATAACCGTCCGAATACTCTCTCACCAGGATTTCTCCTTCTGCTTCGAATCGGATATCTTTAAGCGTCACCTTTTTGCCGCTCATGTCTTTTTCTTCATTCTCAATCTCATATGCCCGATATTTCCCGGAATCCTTGTCGAAATACATTCCCATCCACAGGATATGTCCGTCACTCTGGCGTTTACCCAGTATTACAACGCCCTTTGGAGTATTGGTGTAACGCTCAATGTCATAATCGGCGAAGACCCCCCAGCCGCCTTTCTGGCTTTGGCGAAAAGCGTTCATATCCACAGTTCCCCAAGGATGCTCTCCGTCTATGCTTTGAGGTTTGTCATAGACGATGCTGTGCTCGTTTATTCCGGAAAACTCCGGAGTGCGGACCATTATAGGGCGTGGCATAACAGGGTTGCCCACAGCCGGTTTCGGCTTTTCCGGTGCCGGGGTATAGTCCTTCAGACTCGTGCTGGTTGGTCGCTGGTTTGTGGTTGTTGATGTAGAAGGTTTGGAGCCTGGCTGGTTACGCATAGCGGCAAGCATCGCTTTTCCTTTTGCCGTGCTCAGTTTTAACTGAACGATATTGTCCCTCATACGGATGGCATCCCACTTTTTGCCTTGGTCGGAATACTCTTTATACCATTTATAGCTTCTGCCGATAACGCAATCCGGTGTGTGCGAATGGTTGTTCTTGGCTCCGCACTCTGTGCAGGCGTCCATCAATATGCTCCAATACTCCTTGTTTGTGAGCGGCTTGCCCTCAACTGAAGAAAAAATATCGCTGTCTGTGTA
>JAFZMA010000076.1 GCA_017551215.1 Bacteroidales bacterium
CGTCCGCCACAATGCAGGAAGCTGTGGAGGCGTCTGGATTCAACTCCCGCCAAGCTTACTATGGTGTTAAGAAACGCTTGGAGAAAAACAACTGACATATATGAAAAGACTTATCATTATGGCTCTTGGCCTTATTGTGGCCGTATCTTGTGCAGAAAACAAGAACAATGAGCCGGCAGCTGCCATTGGAGACCGCGCGTTCTTTGGGGTAAAAGGAAACGTGGATAGCATTAAAATGACGTACGATGTGAGCGGAGACCTGATGTTCCAGGTTAGGGTGCCAAAGTTCAACGATTCCGGATTCTTTTACGTGAACGACATCAAATACAAGGTAACCACAGAAAAAGATACCACAATCCGTGTTCTGGATACAGATGACGAGGATATGGGCGGAGAAGAGTATGTTTACTGCATGTACGACAAGAAGGGGAGGCTTACCGGCGTTACTTTCTGGGAGGCGGCCTTCTGCAATATAGCTTACGATGAGCAAGATAGAGTTGTGAGCTATTCCACATACGGTATGATGGGCATGGAGTCTGAATACCACTTTACAATAACTTACGGAGAGGAGAACTTCCCTATCCAGGTGGATATCAAGGAAATTCATCCGGACTACGAAGTTGAGCCAAAAGTCCAGTACCGTACCGTAAAATACGAATACACAGATGTAGACGAACACGGCAACTGGACAGAGAGGAAGAGAGACGACGGTACCATAGAAAAGAGAACCATCACCTATTATCCTGCTCAGCCTGCACAATAGGCATTATTTTTGTACATTTGCTCTGTGCAACGGAAAGCGGACAAACTTGTCCGCATAATTAAAAACCGAACGCTCAGAGCATTATGAAAATTTCAGCAAGACATTTTTGGGCAAAAAGCCTTTACGCAATATGTTTGTCCGCCCTTCTGGCAACTCTGTCCGCCTGTGGCAGAAGCGGGGCGGACAAAGACATTTCCGGGTATATAGAGGCCTGGAAAACCGCTGACCAATCCCAGACTCAAGCCTGCCGCCACTTCTACACCACAGACCTTAAGGAGAAGATGGAGGCTGACACAACTCAAGACCGCCAGCAGTCTTATCTGGACTTTCTGGAAACCCTTAACGGGCTCCGCGATTATGCCAAGCGCAATCCGTCTACAAGAGTGGAAATCCGCAATACCCTTTACGAGGTTTACGGCAAGCTTCTGTATGGCTCAGACAAAAAGGAATACCTTGAAAATCTTGGACTTGAAGCTCTGCAGAAAGCCGTCTCTCTGAATGACGAGACCCTGCTTGCAGAGCTGTACAAAATGATGGCGGATCTTACAAAGGACGAGTCTTTAAGGAGCGCCATATACGATTCCAAGTCCATAGAACTTCTGGAAAAGAAAGACAGAATCTCAGATTTCTACACAAGGGAAGATCTTGCCCAGATTGCAGAAGTGTTCTATAAGGCAGACGATTACAAGGATGCAATAAAGTTTGGAAACATATATCTTGCGGCAGTGGATCCGGCAAAAGATTCCACGCTCTGGGTTCCTTACCTGAAAACCATGGACATTGTGGGAACGTCCTACATGGAAACCAACCAGTGGGACAGCTGCTCCACCGTGTTTGAGAACATGCTCAACCAGGAATCTCCTGAGAACGACCAAACCGGAAGGATTAAGGATATTGCTCTTGGAAAGCTTGGAATTGTGCAGACTCGCTGGCAGCAATACGCTGTGGCAGAGGACAATCTGGAGTATCTGCTGGATATTTCCCAGAAGAGCAAAGACACCGCCAATGTCATTTACGCCCTGATTGGCCTTGGAGACTTGCAGATAAACACCGGAGACTCCCGTGGTGCAATCTCAGATCTTAAGCAGGCTCGGCGATATGCGGTTACAAAGAGATTTGCGTCTTTGCAGAAGAAGGTGTATGACAAGCTGGCCCAGGCATTTGAGGCTAATTCTCAGGAAGATAGCGCGCGTGCCTGCTCCCGTAAGATTCAGAAACTTGAGGAGAGAATCCAGGAGCACCGCCAGCAGACAGAGCACCTGAAGACCAAGACGGAACTTGAACTTCAGCAACTCCAGAACACCATAGAAACCGTTCAGCACGAGAAAGTAAACAAGCGCAACTGGCTGTGGCTTGTTATTATGATAATTGCACTGGTTGCGGTAATTGTGGTACTGATTGCCGGAAGAAGAAGATTCCGCACCAGAATCCACCGCCGTCTTGCCCGCCAGCAAGAGGAAAGAACTGCAAAACAGGCTGCAAGCGAGCTTAAAGACACCGTTTCCAAATTAAAACCAACGGCTACGGCAGACATTCAGGCGGCTCTTGGAACTCTGTCTTCAGACGGAGACTGGGCTCATTTCAGGGAACTTTTCTGCGCGGCTCATCCGCAGTTCTTCAACAATCTGGACAAGGCACTTGGAAAGCGCGCCACAACCGCGTACGAGAAAGTTGCCGCACTGCTCTATCTTGGGCTCAACAACCAGCAGATTGGGCACACCCTGTGCATAAGCAAGGACAGCGTTGCCCGCTGCAAGCGCAGAATCCGCGTAGACATTGGTTGTGAGGATCTTGCAAAGACCATCGCAGAGATGTAATTCCTCCCGGGTTTTCAAAAAAAAGACCAACTGCGGGAACCCGCAATTGGTCAAAAAAACATAGTATGAAAACGATCTTGTGGTCGGGGTACTCCGACTCGAACGGAGGACCCCCTGCTCCCAAAGCAGGTGCGCTAAGCCAACTGCGCCACACCCCGATTCCCTATTGGGGCTGCAAAAGTA
>JAFZMA010000077.1 GCA_017551215.1 Bacteroidales bacterium
AAGTCGAACAGATGGTGGTTGGATGTGTAATTGTTCAGGAAATAAGACGGCTTGCGTATATATGAGGAGAACTTGGCGGTAAGGTGGATTCCGTCCTTGACGGCCCAAGATGAGAATCTCATTGCCGCGTCCAGAGAGAAGTTGCCTTTGTAATATCCTGCTATATCGGCTTTTGCACGAGCGTTCCAGGCAAAGTATTTCCTGAATTTTCCCCCTGCTCCAAAGTAGGCGTAGAGATTGTTGTAAGACTTGTTCTGGTTTCCGCTTATGAAAAATTCCGGCCGGAATCCGTAGAAGCTCAGCATCTGGTGTCCGATTCCCCCGTCCAGGTTGGAGACTACGGACTCCGCGTTCCAAGGCTGGATCTTTAGGAAGAACCTGTTTTCCAGATTCATCACACGGGCCGAATCTGCCGTGCTTGTCGGATTCAGAAGGAAGATATCGCGGTACAGAGATCTTCCTATGGAGTCTGAAATGTTGTCCGTATAGCTTCTGCTGAACACCGTGTATTCCCCGTAATGTCCAAAGTACGTGACAGTTCCCTCTCCGGTGCTGAGAGTGTCTGCAATCTTGTTGCCCAGGGAATCTCTCTGGGCTTTCCAGCGGATAGGGATTCCGTAACTGTGGGTTATGAAGAATGTGTTGCGGCGCATGACGGTATTAGCATTGCTGAGATAAACAGGGACTGTACGCACATCTATTGTGGTGTCGCTGATCATCTTGAGGTCTTCCACTCCGCCGTTCTCCTCTCTCTTGAGTCGGGAGAATATGTATCCGCCCTGAGCTATGTACTTCTTACCCAGATAGTTTCCGGTAATGGAGAAGGTTCTGAAATCTGTCTTCTCGTGCTGGAGAAGTCCGCCAGCTCCATTCCTCTTGTAGAGTATGGAGAAGTTAAAGGAAGGGCTGAAGTTCTGGGTGTGAAGGAACTGGATGTTGTCCTCGCTCTTCTGGCGGTTGGCAAACAGGGTACCGTAATATGCCAGTTCCGTATAAGGAGTCTTGGTGTTGTAAAACGGCATGCTCTCAGGCATGTACGTGTATGTCATGTATGGAGAGAAGAACGGGAACAGTTCCTCCTCCTGACGGTTGAACCAGTTGTAAGGCAGGGCCGCGCTTCCGCTTACTCCAAGATACTGGGCGTTTATGTCATCCCGGTGGAAAGGCAGGTCGTGGAAATGGTAGTTGAAGGTGGTGTCCATCTTCAGGATCTCCTGATTGTTCAGGTAGGTATCGTGCTTCCAGGAGAATATCCTTGTGTACTTGATGCTGTCTGCAAACAGGTAAGTGTCAAGCACTCGCGGGGTGTTGCGGATGAGGCTGTCCTTGTGCTTGGAGATGCTGTCGCGCTTCATTTTCCTGAGTTCCTTAGGGGTGTAGACCTTGATCTGGGAGATGGAATCCGCCTTTCTCAGAGAGTCTATGGAGAACAGGATTGCATCGCTGAGCCCCATTTTCCTTAAAGAATCCGGGCTGAGGTTAAGCTCATACAGAGAGTCTATCATTTGCTGGTAGGCTGTCTTTACAATGGTATCGTTTGTCCTGAAGGCAAATCTTCCCTTTCCGCCAAGAGAGGATGGGCTGCTCCAGGCGCTCACAAGAATCACTGCCCCAATTGCGGAAACAGTGAAGAGAATTTTCCTCAGCGATGGTTTTATCTTGCTATTGCTCATAGGATTCCTTTAATTCGTCGATTTCTCTTATGAGGTTGTTTATCAGTTTCATCTTAAGGTCGTAGAGCTCGTCCGAGATATCCACTTTGAAAATGTGAGGGTTGATAAGACGCCTCTCTGTCTCGTTGAAACTCTTGAGGTTATCGAGGAAGTACTCCCGTTTCTTTTCGATTGGCTCGTCTGTGTAGCAGATCTTTCCGTCCTTCATGGTCTGGTTCTGGAGGATTCGGTAAGAGTAGGTGCCTTTCTTGAACTTCTTCCTCTGTGTCTCGTCAAACTCGTTCTGGATCTTGAGTTCTTCTCCGGCCTCGATTTTCTTTGAAGTGGCGTCTCCCCTGAGGCAGGTGACGTCTGCCTTGAACATTCCGTTCTGTATTATACGGTAAGTTACCTGGAATCCAGGGTTTATGAGCTTTACTTTATCCTCGCTGCGCTTGAGGACCGGCTGGTCGTCTATCTGTACCAGCTTGTAAACGTTGCCGAAGCAAGGGTTGTGCTTGCTGGTTGCAATGGCGTCTCCCACTCCGTAGGAATCTATGCAGGCGCCCTGCTGCTCCAGTTCGGCTATCAGGTATTCGTCCAGAGAGTTGGTGGCGAATATCTTGCAGTTCTTCAGGCCGGCATTGTCCAGGATCTCGCGGGCCTTTCTGGAGAGGTAGGCAAGGTCTCCGCTATCCAGACGGATGCCGTAACCCTGTGGATATGAATCATCTATACCGCAGGCTCTGTAAGCCTTTATAGCATTGCGGAGGCCGCAGTTTATGGTGTCGTAAGTATCCACGAGGAGAATCAGAGGCTCACCAATGTGGGTCTTGATGTAGCTCTCGAATGCGGTGTATTCTCCCTTGATAGAGCAGCCGAAACTTGTAACGTAGCTGTGGGCCATGGTGCCGCTTGCCGGAGTGCCGAAGATTTCCGTAGTGAGCACGTTGGAGGAGTTTGCGCAACCTCCTATGTATGCGGCTTTAGCTCCGTAGGTTGCGGCCCAAGGACCATGCGCCCTGCGGCTTCCGAACTCGCTGACGGCCTTCTTTGTGGAGCGGCATACGCGGCTTGCCTTGGTGGCAATGGCCATCTGGTGGTTCATGATGCAGAGCAGCGGGGTTTCCAGAACCTGGGCCTCTATGATAGGGGCCTGAATGGTGATTACAGGCTCTCTCGGGAAGGCAACCTCTCCCTCCCGCATTGCATACACGTTTCCGGTAAACTTCATCGCTGAGGCATATTCCCTGAATTCCCTGTATCCTTCTCCAGGCAGGAATTTCTCGAAAAACTCCGGAGATTTTCCGCCAAGGTTGGCTATCATCTCCATTGCTTCCCTGATGCCGCTTACCACAGCCCAGTTGTTGTTGTCCGGGGCCTTGCGGTAGAACAGGTTGAAGTAGGCAATCTTATCCTTCATTCCACATTCCAGGAATGATTTGCCCATCGTATATTGGTATTTGTCAGAGCAGTATGAGACATCGCTCATTACCTTAAGCAGGTTGTCTTCCTTTTCCATATTCTTGAGTGTACAATTATCCACAATAACATATAAACATCCAAAGATACGGTTTTTTGGTTTAATGGTTGTGTTTTGCTAAATTTGTTGGATAGTAAGCAATACAGTTTTATATGAAGCAGCTAAAGGAACTATTTGAACAATATACGGGCAAGAAGGCCGTTTCTTGCGAGGAACTGCCCCAGAGCGGAAGCAACCGCAGATATTTCCGTCTTCAGGCGGAAGGAATATCGCTGATAGGGGCAATGGGGACAAGTGTGGAGGAGAACAACGCCTTTATCTGTCTGGGAAGGCATTTCAGGGAAGCTGGTCTGAATGTGCCTGAAGTTTATGTTGCCTCTCCGGACAAGGTTTATTACCTGCAGGAGGATTTGGGTACGGTTTCCCTGTTCGACGCCATTTCTTCCGGAAGGCAGAAAGGGTCCTATTCCCAGAAGGAGGTGGCTCTGCTCAAGAAGACAATGGCACTGCTTCCAAAGTTCCAGTTTGAGGGAGGAAGGGCTCTGGACTATTCCGTATGCTACCCGCAGCCGGAGTTTGACGAGAGAAACATCTGGTTCGATTTCAACTACTTCAAATACAGTTTCCTCAAGACCAGCGGTCTGGATTTCAGCGAGATCCGCCTTTACGAGGATATGAAGAAGATGGCGGCGGACCTTCTTGGAGTAATGCGCGGAAACACTTTCATGTACCGCGATTTCCAGGCCCGCAACGTTATGCTCAAAGACGGAAAGTATCCTTATTTCATAGATTTCCAGGGCGGACGGAAAGGGCCGTTCTATTACGACATAGCTTCCTTTGTATGGCAGGCCAGAGCTAACTATTCTGACGAGTTGAAAGATATCCTGATTTCCGTATACAAGAAGGAACTCAAGAAGTACGTGATGGTTACGGACAAGGAGTTTACCAAGAACCTCCGTCTGTTTGTCCTGTTCCGCACTTTGCAGGTTCTTGGAGCGTACGGTTTCAGGGGATACTTTGAGAAGAAGCCGCACTTCTTGCAGAGCATACCGTTTGCCATAGAGAACCTGAGGAAACTCATCAAGAAACCGTTCACGGAATATCCTTACCTGCAGCAAGTTCTGACAGACCTGACAAAGATGCGCCAGCTCAAGGATCTGCGCAGGGATGTAACGCTTGAGGTTCACATTTTCTCGTTTGCCTACAAGAAGGGCATTCCTATGGACGACAGCGGAAACGGCGGAGGATATGTTTTCGACTGCCGCGGTCTGGAAAACCCTGGCAAATTCGAGAGGTACAAGACGTTCACCGGACTGGACGAGCCGGTAATCAAGTTCCTTGAGGACGAGGGTGGAATCAAGAAATACCTTGCCAACGTATACGACATTGTGGATCCTCACGTTAAGAGGTTTGTGGAGAGGAAGTTCACCCATCTTCAGGTGTCATTCGGCTGTACCGGAGGCCAGCACCGGAGCGTTTACTGTGCCCGCCATCTGGCAGATCACATTGCCAAGAAATTCAATGTGAAGGTTAAGCTGACCCATAGGGAACTGGATCTGGAAGAGGAAGTATAATTTCTTGAGTATGAAAGCAATGATTTTGGCTGCAGGCCTTGGAACAAGGCTGAGGCCGCTCACAGACGATAAACCCAAGGCTCTTGTGGAAGTGGCCGGCCGCCCTCTGCTTGAGTGGCAGATATTAAGGCTTTATTCCTACGGCTTTCCGGACATTGTAATCAATGTTCACCACTTTGGAGACAAGGTGGAGGAAGCCGTGAAAGAGTTTTTGCAGAGAGAGGAACATTCAAGCCTGAAGATACAGTTTTCCGAGGAGTTTGATTTACTCCGCGATACGGGTGGCGGAATCCGCCATGCCTCCGACCTTCTTTCAGACGGGGAGCCATTCCTTGTGCACAACGTGGACATACTCTCCGATATGGACATAGAGGAATTTTACTCTGCCTCCTGCAGCAAGATGCAGGAAGACAGCGATATAATAGCGTGCGTTTCTGTAAGTGGAAGGTATTCCGACCGCAGGCTGCTGTTTGATGAAGAAATGCGCCTGAAGGGCTGGGAGAACATCAAAACCTGTCAGGTGAAGTCTCCTTTTGAAGACATTGCGGCTTTGGACGGAAAGGAAGACGCCCATTCCATAATTGAGGGAATGGGGCTGAGGCCGTTTGCATTCGGGGGAGTGCACGTGCTGTCTCCAAAGGCTCTGGAACTGATGCAGGGCTACGGAGAGAAGTTCCCGATTGTAGATTTTTATCTTGAGAATGCATCTTCTTTCAAAGTCTTGGGCGAATACCAGGAAGATTCCACAATTATCGACGTTGGCAGGCTGGAGAATCTTCCAAAGGCGGAGGAATTCATGAAAAGCATGCTGGAATAGGAAAAAGATTCAGTTATGAAATATGCACTTGTAACCGGTGGCAGCCGCGGAATCGGAGCTGCAATTTGCAAGACATTGGCCAAGGAAGGCTATCCGGTAATCATCAATTATGTAAGCCGGGAGGATGCCGCTCTGGAGGTAAAGCGTGAGATTGAAAGCCAGGGAGGAACAGCCGAACTTCTTAAGTTCAACGTGGCCGACCTTAAAGAAACAGACACTGCGCTGGAAGGCTGGATAGCCTCTCATCCAGATGATTACATAGCTGTTTTGGTGAACAATGCCGGCATAAGGAGAGACGGGCTCATGATGTGGATGGACGATACGGACTGGTACGATGTAATAAACATTCATCTGAACGGATTCTTCCACACAACCCGCAAACTGATAACTCCTATGGCCAAGAAGAAATGGGGCAGGGTGGTAAGCGTGGCTTCCCTGTCCGGTATAAAGGGAATGCCGGGGCAGACCAACTATTCCGCAGCCAAAGGCGGAGTGATAGCCGCTACCAAGGCTCTGGCCCTGGAAGTGGCAAAGAGAAAAGTCACGGTCAATGCCGTGGCTCCGGGATTCGTGGAGACAGACATGACAAAGGAACTGGACCAGAATACCTTGAGGGAGACAATTCCTGAAGGAAGGTTCGGAACGGCAGAGGAAGTTGCAGACCTGGTGGCATTCCTGGCATCTGATAAAGCAGGCTACATAACAGGTCAGGTAATAGAAATTAACGGAGGGCTCAACACTTAGGCTATGCCGGACTGGAAAGGTAAAACGGAAGGCGGAGACGCTAACCAGTCTTTACTGCTGCGTCTTCTAAAAAGGGTGGATATCAGGGTGATTTACTGTTTTCTCCCCTTTGCTGTCATCTATTACCTTATTGCGGCCAGAAAGAGAGCGGGAGCCATCTATTCCTACCTTAGACACAGGCAGGGATTTTCTTTTGTTGGAGCCTGCTGGGGAACCTTCCGCAACCATCTGATGTTTTCCCGTTTCCTGATGGACCGTTTCTATGTGTATGCCGGACATAGGGACCGCTTCTCCGTGCCTCAGCTGGAGAAGGAGGTTGTGGTCAAGTATTTTTCCACGGACAAGCCTCTGGTAATGGTAAGCGCCCATGTGGGAAACTTTGAGATATCGTCTTACGTTTGCGGCCATCTTCCTAAGAAACTGAATGTGCTGGCATTTGCAGGAGAGACTGAGCAGATGCAGAAGTTCCGCTCGGAGGCTATGGGAGTCAACAACATAGAGATGATTCCGGTGAGCGAGGACATGTCTCATATATTCAAGATGAACGATGTAATAAGGGATTGCGAGGCTATAACCATGGCGGGAGACCGTATCTTTACCGGACGCCGCAACCACAAGTTCACCTTCCTTGGCAAGGAAGCCATGTTCCCTACAGGCATTTATACAATCGCCGAGAGATATGATGCAGATATAATAGCCCTGTTCATTCTGGGTACCAAGAAACTCTTCCACTACAGGGTTCATGTAAGCCCGATAAAGATTTCTCCCGATATCAAAGGCAGGGAGGCAAGGGCACAGGCTTACGGACAGGCATACGTCGATATTCTGGAGAAGGTTGTAAAGGAGAATCCGCTTCAGTGGTTCAACTTCTACGACTTCTGGAAAATAGACGAAAGTACGCAGGATTGAAAATTTTTGGTAAATTGCGCCCCTTAAAGCTCAATTTGTATGGATACACAGAAACTGAAAGCTCAAATAATAGATGCGTTGAACCTTGAAGAGCTTACGCCTGAGGATATTAAGGATGAAACACCATTGTTTGGTCCTGAAGGATTGGGATTTGATTCCATAGATGCGCTGGAACTTCTGGTGCTTCTGGAGAAGAATTACGGAATAAAGTTCGCTGATCCTTCCAAGGCTAAGACTGTTCTTGTGAGCGTGGGAGAAATAGCCCGTTATATAGAGGCGAACAAGTAGTTTCCAGTAATGTGTGGAAGGATAGCCATAACCGGTGCCGGTATAGTGTCCTCTTTGGGAACGGGTCTTGAAGAGACTCGCCTCTCCCTTATGGAGAAAAAATCCTGCATAGCTCCACCAAAACATCTTAAGACTGTTCATGTCAACCTTCCTTGCGGGGAGGTTGATTTGTCTGATAGCCAGCTGTATGACCTCTGCCACGAGGACAGGGGTAGGGTTCTTTCCCGTTCGTCCCTTCTGGGAATTGTGGCGGCAAGGCAGGCGGAGGAGGATGCTCTTCTTGGGGCTGGCTCAAGGGTTGCTTTCATCAACGGCACTACCGTTGGCGGAATGGACATAACGGAAACTCATCTGGAAGATTATGACAGGGGTTCCGATTATGACGCCCTTATTCCACTTCACCTGTACGGCCTTGCTACAGACGCCATTGCAGATTCCCTAAACTGCAAGGTTGTATTTTCGGACGTAATTTCCACGGCTTGTTCGGCTGCAGCAAATGCCATTGCCTTTGGAGCCGAACTCATCAAGAGCGGAAGGTACGATGTGGTGATAGCCGGCGGAACGGAATGTCTTACTCTGTATCATTTCAACGGGTTCAATTCCCTTATGATATTGGACGAGAGGCCTTGCCGGCCGTTTGACGCATCGCGCAAAGGCCTGAATCTGGGAGAGGGAGCGGCATACATAGTTCTGGAAACGGAGGAGCATGCAGCTGCCAGGGGAGCCAGAATCCGTGCGTTTCTTTCCGGATGGGGGAACAGCTGCGATGCCTATCACCAGACGGCGTCTTCTCCGGAGGGAACCGGCGCCGTTCTGGCAATGAAGGAGGCTTTGGATATGGCTGGGCTCACTCCGTCTGACATAGATTACGTGAATGCTCACGGAACAGGAACGGAAAACAACGATCTGTCTGAAGGCAAGGCGCTTATGACCCTGTTCGGAGACAAGATTCCATACGTTGGCTCCACCAAGAGTTTTACCGGACACGCTACGAGCGCGGCCGCTGCGCTGGAGGCTGTAATAAGCCTTCTGTGTCTGGAACATGGGTTCATCCCGGCTAACCTGAGACTGGAGAATGTAGACCCTGAACTGGATTTTTCTCCTGTTACAGAAACGGTTGAAAACGTTAAACTGAAACATGTGCTTTCCAACTCGTTCGGGTTTGGAGGGAATGACACTTCTCTGATTTTTACATTTGCGGAATCATGAAAGGGGGAAAAGCATACATAATATCGGCCTCTCATATTTCTGCCCAGGAGCCTTTCTGCGGGATAGAGAAATTTGAACCTATTCCTATGGAAGGGGCTATGGTCAATTGTAAAGATCCGGATTTCAAGCCTTTCATACCCCCTATGGCGGCAAGGAGGATGAGTTCCATACTCAGACGCTGTATAGCCGTTTCCAAATATGTGCTCGAAAAGGCATCAATAACCTGCCCGGACGCCATAATCACTGGAAGCGGAAACGGTTGCGTGGCAGACACGGATTCTTTTCTCAGGCAGATGATTACAGAGAAAGAGCTCATGCTCAACCCTTCCAAATTCATATTCTCCACGCCAAACACCATGGGTTCCCAGATAGCGATAGCCCTTGGCTGCCACGGGTTCAACTCCACGCACGTAAATGACGGATTTGCCTTTGAAGGGGCGCTGCTGGATGCCATGCTTCTGCTCGGGAAAGGGAAAGTTGGGAATGTTCTCCTCTGTGCTGCAGACCAGATGGCAGACGGGCTGTACCATCTCGTAAACAGGGAGTCTCTGTGGAAAGGCCTTCCGGCTTCTGAGGGTACTATAGGATTTGTGTGCTCATCAGATTCCAGCGGAGCCGTCTGCCAAGTAGATGATATTCTTGTAACCAGAGACAACCCGTCCTGGGAACTGGACCGCTTCCTATCTTCCAATGGATTGAGCTGGAGAGATATAGACATTGTTGTGACATCTGACTTGCCGGATGAAAAGAGAGACAGGTTCCCGTTCCTTCCGGAGGGCACGCAAAGACTTACATATAAGCAGTATTGCGGTCAGTTCCTGGCTGCGCCTGCTTTCGGTCTGTTCTTCTGTTCGGAGCTGATTCGCACATCCAACAAGCCTTTGAGAATCCTGCTGGCTGGAAAAAGCAGGGATAGTTATTCATTCACTTTGACTAGCAGCTTATGTACAAACTGATACTCTTTTCCATAATCCAGAGCGCACTTCTGGTGGCTGGCCAGATGTTCCTCAAGTTCACCATGAACAGGATAGACAAGCTGGCCTTTACGTGGAAATGCATAAAGCAGCTCTTTACGGACTATAATTTCCTGCTTTGCGGACTCTGCATGGGCGGAGCTTCCGTTCTCTGGTTCTACATTCTAAAGAACTATCCTTTCAGTGCCGCATATCCGATGATAAGTTTCAGTTACGTTCTTGGTCTGGTAGTTGCAGGAGTGGTATTCCATGAGCACATACCGTTTGTAAGATACATTGGCGTGGCTCTGATAATTGTAGGTGCAATACTCATTGTCCAGAAATGATCAGACTTAGACTTGTCATATTGGCTTTGCTGATTATGGCTCCGCTGTGGGCCTATTCCCAGACTCCTCAGGAAAAGGAAGCCTTCGGCCGCATTGTGGCATCCACAACCGGAATGAAGACGATGACTGCGGATTTTACTGAAACCAAGCACCTTGAGATGCTCAGCGATGACGTTACCCAGACCGGAAAACTCTGGTACGTGTCCCCGTCTAACATGAGGTGGGAGTATGGCAAGGATTTCTACGGGGTTTACAGTCCAAAGGCAGTGTACATGGTCCGCGGAGGAAAAAGGGACGGAGCGCTCACAAGGGGATTCTCCCAGACCGCCAAGATGGTCACAAGCCTTATCAGCAATCTCAGCGATAACATAAAGGATTACAGGGTGACATACGTTAAAGACGGCAAAGACCTGAAAATTACCGCAGTGCCCACATCGCCGAGGATGAAGGGGATGGTGGATTCAGTGGTGATGAAGTTCGATATGGCCACCTGTCTCATCAAGTCCTTTGAAATCCGCAATAAAGCCGGATACACCCTGATTACATTCTCTTCCGTGAAGAAGGATGTGGATATAGATTCTCAACTCTTCAATTGATTTGCGATGGAGCTGCCTTTATGTTTCATAGTGCCTTTCTATAACAATGTAAAGACGGTGGGCTCTGTCATAACAAGCGTTAAAGACGCCGGTTACAGCGTTATAGCTGTTGATGACGGCTCTACTGACGGAAGCTTTGACCAGGCTCGGAAAGCCAGTCCTCTGGCGGTGGTTTCATACCCGGAGAACAGGGGCAAGGGCTACGCGCTGAGGCAGGGATTCAAGAAGGCCCTAGAGGAGGGGTTCAGATACGCCATGGTCTTTGATGCAGACGGGCAGCACACGCTTTCCGGGGCAAAGGCAATGATAGACGCGGCTCTGGAACTTCCTGAAAACAAGCGCTCCAGAACAATAATCGTGGGTAGCCGCAACCGCAGGGGAGCAGACGGAGGAGGAAAGTTTGCGAATAACTTCTCCAACTTCTGGCTGACAGTTCAGACCGGCAAAAAGCTCGGCGATACACAGAGCGGAATGAGGCTCTATCCTCTGGAGAGAATCTGCCGGGTGAATTTCCTAGGGAATAGGTACGAGTTTGAGACAGAGATTCTTGTGAGGATGGCATGGAGAGGTTTCTCCCTTATGGAAGTGCCGGTGGACGTTATCTATCCGGAAGACCGTGTGACCCATTTCCGAAAGGGTGCGGACTTTACCAGGATTTCTCTTATGAACACGTTTCTTACGGGGGCGGCTGTCTTTTACGGCTACCCTCGTATGCTTATAGAAAAACTCAGGAGGAAATGACATGGAGAAATTTTTCCTGAGGATATACGACTTTTTTGCTGGCGGAAGGCGATGGCTGGCTTTTGTTATTCCGCTGGTCATCCTTGCCGGATTCTGGCTGTGTGCCCGCAAGATCTCTCTGAATGAGGATATTGCGGCATTTCTGCCTTACGGGAGCGGGGAGAGCAGCCGGCAGAGCCAGTTCGTTTACCAGAATCTGAGGAAGCAGGACAAGGTGATGGGCCTGCTGCGCCTTAAGGAGAATAAGGAAGATATATACCAGACCATAGACAGGCTGGCCGAGGCGGCGGATGAATTCACCTTCCGCATTGAGCAGGAGGAAATTGAGGGCATCAAGGATCCGATGTTCAGGGTGGATGCCGGCTCCATGCTGGGCGTGGCATCCTTTATCGCTGAGAACATGCCTTATTTTCTGGACTCTGAAGATTACTCTGCGATGGATTCCATTATTCAGAGGGGGGATTTCCTTGTGGCACTGGAAGAGGACAGGGCATCTCTGGTTTCCACTTCCGGAATTACACAGGGCATAGTTTCCGCGGATCCTTTTCACTTTTCCGCCGGCCTTCTGAAAAAGCTGTCGGACCTGGGTTCGGAGAGCGGATACAAGGTTATAGGAGACTATCTGTATACACCGGATTCTCTGGCTGTAATGATGTACTTCTCGTCTGGATTCGGAGGGAGTGAGACTAACCATAACAAGCAGATGCTCAGCCGGGTATATGCCGTAAGGGATTCTGTCCAGGCCAAGTTTCCGGATGTGGAGATGACCTTTACAGGTTCTCCTGTGGTGGCTGTGATGAATGCGGACAGGATGATGCAAGACTCCGTGTGGTGCGCCTCCATAGCCGTGGCATTGATAATTATCCTTCTGGCCTGGTATTTCAGAAGGGTAAGGCCAATAGTTCTCATCTGCATACCGGTAATCTTTGGCATAGCCGCGGGACTTGCGTTCATGGGAGCGTTCAAGGCGGAAGTTTCCAGCGT
>JAFZMA010000078.1 GCA_017551215.1 Bacteroidales bacterium
ACGCTGGAAGCAACGAACATGCTTATAACCAGCAAGGTAAACAGCTTGATTGTTTTTCTCATAAAATTAAAAAATATAAGGTTTTTTGATGTTTCTCAAATCCGCTGCGAAAATACAAAATGCCAAAGACATTCCCAACAAACTTTCATCGAAAAAAATCTGTTTTTGAAATAAGTCTGTTTTTGTTTGCTTGATGTGTAAAAATATGATATTTTTGCCGCCGATTACACACAACGGTGGACAGATTTGACTGCTTGCAACCACGCTAAAAAATGCTAAAACGAGAAGTTCAGGATTATCTTCCTGATTCAAATCCGGTTGCACAAGTCAGTTTATCCGCCATAAAAGAAGATTTTGTTTATGGCATACTTATTTACATCAGAGTCTGTATCGGAAGGCCATCCGGACAAGGTGGCGGACCAGATATCAGACGCAATACTGGATGAATTCCTTTCACAGGATCAGCACAGCAAGGTAGCTTGCGAGACTTTCGTTAGCACCGGCCTCGTAGTGATAGGAGGAGAAGTCAAGAGCGAGGCCTACGTAGACATACAGCAGACAGCCAGAGATGTCATCAAGCGTATAGGCTACACCAAGGCCGAATACAAGTTCGATTCCTCCAGCTGCGGCATCCTCTCCGCACTTCACGAGCAGAGCGACGATATCAATCGCGGAGTAGACAAAAAGAAAGAGGAGGACCAGGGTGCCGGAGACCAGGGCATAATGTTCGGTTATGCGTGCAAAGAGACGGAGGATCTGATGCCACTTCCTATATGGCTCAGCCACAACCTTCTGCTGACACTTGCCCACATCCGCAAGAACACATCCCTGATGCCTTACCTAAGGCCGGACGCCAAGAGCCAGTTCACCATAGAATATTCAGACGACCGCAAGCCGCTCAGGGTTCACACTATTGTACTTTCCACCCAGCACGATGAATTTGACAAGGACGCCCAGATGCAGAAGAAAATCCGCGAGGATGTCCAGAAGATTCTCATACCGATGATGCTGGAAAAGATGCCGGAGAACATCCAGAAGCTCTTTGGCAAGGGCTACAAGCTCTACGTGAACCCTACCGGAAAATTTGTAATCGGAGGGCCTCACGGAGATACCGGCTTGACTGGCAGAAAGATAATCGTAGACACCTACGGCGGAAGGGGAGCCCACGGAGGCGGAGCCCTCTCCGGAAAAGACCCGAGCAAGGTAGACCGCAGCGCCGCATACGCAGCACGCTACATTGCCAAGAACCTGGTGGCCGCCTCAGTTGCAGACGAGGTCCAGATACAGATTTCATACGCCATCGGAGTGGCAAAGCCTCTCAGCATCTTCATCAACACTTTCGGAACCTCCAAAGTCAAGAAGAACGGGAAGAAGCTCAGCGATGGTCAAATCGCCGAGGCAGTAGGCAAGCTCTTTGACCTGCGCCCTGCCAAGATTATCCAGAAGTTCGGCCTAAAGAACCCTATCTACGCCCCTTGCGCTGCATACGGACACATGGGCAGAAAGCCTTACACAAAGGAAGTTACACTTACCAGAAACGGCAGAAAGGTGCGCCGCAAAGTCCAGTTCTTCGGATGGGAAAAGACGGATTCTATAGACAAGATCCGCAAATACTTCGGCCTTAATTAAGGTCCACAACCGTTATACCCGCGCCGCCCAGACGGACATCCTCGTCTGCCATACGGGCAACGGACGGATTGGTTTTAAGGAACTTGCGTATTTCTTCCTTGAGTACGCCGGTTCCTTTTCCATGAAGTATCCTCACTCTTGAAGCCCCCACGAGAGTGGCATCGTCTATAAACTTGGAAACGCTCACAAGGGCCTCATCCAGCCTTTGGCCACGGATATCTATCTCGTCTTTAAAGGAAAGTTTGCGCTGGCTTATGCTCTCGTCCACATTAACGCTGTAATTCCTCAGCGATGCAGCACTCTTGGCCCCGCCCTGGCTCTGGAATTCCTTGTTGGAGATGACTGTAAGGCTGTCTTTCTTGACGCGGCTAGTGATGTCTCCAACGGAAATTGTAACGTTCTTACCCTCTATTTTCATCACTTCCCCTATCAGGCCACTGCCCTCCACCTTAACCTTTGCTCCCACCTCAAGCAAAAGCTTCTTTGGCTCCTCAACTTTCTGGACAACAGCCTCTTGCTTCTCCCGGCGGGCCTTTCTCTCCTGCTGTCTTGCCTTCCTTTCCTGAAGAGACTTCATCTTGGCCTCAATCTTCCTGTCCCTGTCGCTGAGCTGCCCCTCCTCTATTTTCTGCCCTGCATCCTTAAGTGCCTGGCGAGCCTTCTTGGTAGCCTCCTTTTCAGCCTGAGCCTCCTTGATCTTCTTGATTGTGGATTCAACTCTCCTGTTTGCCTCAGCGATGATTCTCTGAGCTTCCTCTTTTGCCTCTTCAATTATCTGGCGCTTGGTCTGGCGGATCTCCGAAAGTTCCTTTGAGTACTTTTCCGTCACGGATTCCAGAGTCTTGTCCGTATTGCGGATGCGGGCAAGTTTCTCATCCAGTTTGCGGCGGTTACGGGATATCGTACGCAGCTGTTTTTCAAGGTCTATGAAGTCCTCTCCCGCCTTTTCCTCCGCCTTCTTTACTATATGCTCCGGAAGCCCCATCTTGCGGGCAAGGTCAAAGGCAAACGAGTTGCCTGGAACGCCCATCTCCAGTTTGTACAGCGGAGCTATGTTGGCACTGTCGAACAGCATGGCTCCATTCACTACGCCCTTGCTGCCCTCCGCGTAAACCTTCAGGTTGGTATAGTGGGTTGTTATGACGCCGTATGTTCCCCGGGATTCCAACTCCTCCAGGATGGTCTGGGCAATTGCTCCCCCGGCAGCCGGCTCTGTACCGCTACCAAACTCGTCTATCAGCACCAATGTACGGGAAGAGGCGGCTCGTAGCAAGTTCCTCATATTCAGCAGATGGGAACTGTATGTGCTGAGGTCGTTCTCCATAGACTGCTGGTCTCCGATATCTATGAGTATGTTGTCGAATACCGGAAATTCGCTCTTCGGATTGCAGGAAGACGGCATGCCCCACTGAAACATGTACTGCAGAATTCCCACGGTCTTGAGCGCAACGGACTTGCCGCCGGCATTCGGTCCGGAAATGACCAGAATATGCTTGTCTTTTGTAAGGGCCAAGTCTATAGGGACAATCTTCTTGCCCTCCCTGAAAAGGGCAGACTCCAGAAGCGGGTGCCGTCCCTCATATATCCTAAGGCTTCCGTCATCCGAAATCACCGGCTTGGCGGCCCGGATCTGGGAAGCGCACTCGGCCTTTGCACGTATGAAGTCCACCTCTCCGATGAACCTTGCACCATCCATAAGCTCTGCAATGTATGGCCTCAGAAAGTCCGTGAATTCCATGAGGATACGCGCAATCTCCCTCTGGCGGTCGAACATCAGGCGGCGTATGCGGTTGTTTAGTTCCACAACCTCCATAGGCTCAATGAAGAACGTCTTGCCGCTGGCGGAAGCGTCCTGCACAATGCCCGGAATGCTGCGCTTGCTGGTGGCATTCACCGGGATAAGCATCTTGCCGTCCCTAACGGAAACAGTAGCATCCTCGTCCGCCAGATTCTCTTCCTTGGCTTTCTTGAGCAGAGACTCTATCTTGCGGCTCACGGAACCCTGAGCCTGCCTGAGTTCAACGGATATCCTGTGGAGCTCGGACGATGCGGAATCCTTTACGCTCCCGTTCTTGTCCAGAATAGTATCTATGCGTGCAGACACTGCCGGGTAATACTGGATTGGAAGAGCCAACGCCTTGAGATATGGATACTTGCCCTCTTTTGTGGAATTCAGGAAAGACGTAACGCCCCTAAGATTTCCCATGAAATCGGAAAGCCGCTTCATGTTTTCCACGGAGATGCAACTGCTTTCTTTCAACAGGGATGGCAAAAAACCTGTACAGTCCGTAAAGCCCCCTTGCGGGAACTTGCTCTCCATTATGCTAATCTCCACCATCTCCTCCACAAGGGAAAGACGGCGGGAGATTTCCTGTGAATCCGTAGAAATCGTCTCTGACTCAGCCCGTTGCGATGCGAATACGGTGGAGCAGCGGCCTTTGATTTTTTCTCTTATGAAGCCGAATCCTATTTTGCTTTCCAGTGTAGACGTATCTTGCATAGTCTTCTTTTCTTTATCACGGATAATAAAGCTGTGGTTTGCGGCCCTCGAAATAAGTTAGGCGTGGAAAACCGCAGCGTGCGCAAATTGCGGCAAAACGCTCAAACTTGTCGCACAGGCGGTCTTCTCCGTGAGAGTCGCTTCCCAAAGTTACAAACTCTCCACCCAATTCCTTGAATCGGCGGAGTATGTCCTCATCCAGAACCTGTGTGTGATACCCGTGTAAATCGTATGTCTTGGTGTTGATTTCCAGAGCCTTGCCATTCTCTGCCAATAATTTCAGTATGGCGTCCAGCTCATCCGGAAAATCTTTCCAGAAAATATCCTTCACTTCGTACGGAGCATAGCGGGCAACGTAGTCGAAGTGTCCTATCACGTCAAAATCCCCGAAAGAACGGGCTGTATCGTATATCAATTGCAGCACGCGGGAATATGCCTGCCTGTATGTCTTTCCTATGTAATAGTTTCCAAGGTACGGGTCCTCTCCGTCCACAAAATGAATGGACGCTATTATCTGGTCAAACTCCTTTCCGGAAATGAATTCCACGGAATGCTTCAGGTTCTCAGGCGTAAGTCCTATTTCAATGCCTTTCAGCACCTTGCATCCGCCATCTGGAAAAATCTCAAGGGCACACTCCGCAATCTTCTTCTGCTGGTCATCCACGTTGAATTCAAACAATCCGGGATTGCGCGGAGCGTCCAAATCCAGATGGTCCGTAACGGCAACTCCACCGGCTCCAGTCTCCTTGGCCCGCTCTAAAAGCCCCTTCACCGTGGCCGTACTGTCCGGGGAAAACTCGCTGTGTGTATGTGTATCAACAAAAAAACTCATGCAAAAGAGTCAATTTTACCGTTTGGCGTGCAAAAATACTTATTTCTTGCAAACTTTCCCGCATGAACCTGAAAGAGAGGATACAAAAAGGAGTGCGGCTTTGGATTATCAGTCTGGCAAGCCTGTTCTTCAGGCGCAAATGCATCTGCTGCCAGCGGGAACTTATGGCGTTCGAGAGCGGAATCTGCACGTTCTGCCTTGCAGACATGCCATCTTCCTACACTTGGACCAGCACAGATTCCCCGGCGGACAAGACCTTCTGGGGAAGAACTGAAATAGAGAAAGTTACAAGCCTGTTCCTGTACAACGGAAAATACCGCAATCTGGTGTATTCGTTAAAGTACAGGCAGAACACTGCAATTGGAATAAGGCTCGGAAAAATGCTGGGAGACATCATCGATGAGGAAGATATAGACTATATCCTTCCGGTGCCTCTGCATCCCAGAAAAAAGAGACAGAGAGGTTACAACCAGTCAGAGATTATTTGCAGGGGGATTCTTTCATCGCTGAGGAAAAGGATTCCGGGAGTGAAGCTGGAAACCCGGCTGCTTAAAAGGAAAAACTTTACCAACACCCAGACCAGAAAAGACAGGATAGACCGTTGGAAAAATGTGAGGAATGCGTTTGGGGTTAACGCCAAAAGGCTGGAAAAGCTTGAGGCGCCACTCCGGCCTCTGCACTTTCTGATTGTGGATGATGTGCTTACCACCGGGGCCACGCTGGATGCCTGCGCCACCCATCTGCACAACAGCTGCAATTGCAGAATCAGCATTGCCACCCTGGCCTACGTCCCTTAGTTTCATCCCTTTTTATTACATTTGCCCCCGGAAAGAGTGCTGTTATGCTGGATTTCATAAACATACATTGGATAGATATCATAGACATCCTGCTTGTGGGACTTCTCATATATCAGATTTACAAACTGATACGCGGGACGGCCGCTATGAGCATATTCATCGGTATCATAATCCTGTATTTTATCTGGCTGGTTGTCAAGACTCTCCACATGGAACTCCTGAGTGCAATAATGGGACAGGTTCTGGGCGTGGGTGTGCTGGCGCTGATTATCATCTTCCAGCAGGAAATCCGCAGGTTCCTCATCCATCTGGGCAACAACTCGTTCCACCGCAACAGCAACTTCCTTACACGCACCCTGTTCGGCAGCAGCAACAAGAGCGTTCCGCTTACAACTCTGGACGAACTTACCCAGGCGGTCAGGAAAATGGCCGAGACCAAGACCGGTGCACTGATTGTGATGATTCACCGTTCCCCGCTTGAAAGCGTAACAGAGACCGGAGACCGCATAGATGCAGTTATAAACCGCAGGCTCATAGAGAACCTTTTCTTCAAGAATTCCCCTCTCCATGATGGTGCCGTTGTAATGGATACAACCAAGCTTATAGCCGCAAGGTGTACACTCCCAATCTCTGACAATCAGAATATTCCGCCACAGTATGGAATGCGTCACAGAGCCGCTGTGGGCATAACCGAGCAGTCAGATGCCACGGCAATCGTAGTCTCCGAAGAAACCGGAGGCATCGCGTTCGTGAAAGATGGGGATATAAAGCCTATCAACTCCATAACGGAGCTCAGGCTCGCTATTGAGAATTCTTACTCTTCTTCTTAAGGTCTGATTTCAGATACCACTTGCCGTCTTTACCCTTTTTGTACTCTTTACCTCTGCCAATGTGGCGCAGATAGGTAATGTACTGCTGCTCGTCCAGAACCAATTTCATGGCAGCAAGGTTTTTCTCCTTCCACTGTTCGCTTACTCTGCGATAGTTTTCCGGATCCTGCATTCCGGAACGCTTCATATCCATAATTGCGTTCATCACTCCCACATAGTTGGATGTCAGAATGGAATCCACATAGAATTCCTGAGACTCAGTCAGGTTGAGTTTCTTTACAAGATTTTTGGTTTCTTTCTGAGCCATTTCCTCCGGACTGATTTCCTTTTCTTCATTCTGGGCAAAAGAAGAGACGGTTCCCAATACCAGGAAAAACATCGCCGAGAGAATAAGAATCTTTTTCATATCTATTTTTAGTATCTTTACTTCGTTGTATAAAATTTGTACAAAAATTGTGCGAGCAAAGTTATTGAAAATTATGAGATACAGAATCAATGTAATCGCGATGGTTGTGGCTTTGATTTCCATGGCCTCTGCACAGACATCAGAAGCATGCACCAATATCATCGTAACCAAGGGAGCCTCCAAAGACGGAAGCGTTATGGTTACATACGCTGCAGATTCCCATACGCAGTACGGAGAACTCTACCACCACAACGGCAGAGTTTGGCCAAAGGGCACAATGATTAAAGTGTACGAGTGGGATTCCGGAAAATACCTGATGGACATTCCTCAGGTTTCCAGAACTTACTCCACAATGGGCAACATGAACGAGTTCCAGCTCATCATAACGGAAACCACATTCGGCGGCCTGGAGTCTCTGGTAGACACTACCGGAGGAATAGACTATGGCTCCATTATCTATCTGACTCTCCAGCGTGCCAAGACCGCAAGGGAGGCCATTAAGACAATCGCCTGGTTCCTTGAGACTTACGGCTACTGCTCAGAGGGAGAAACATTCTCCGTTGCAGACAAGGACGAGGCCTGGATTATGGAAATCGTGGGCAAGGGCGTTAAGCTTGACAAGCAAGGAAAGAACATCAACAAGGGAGCCAACTGGGTAGCCATCCGCATTCCGGACGGCTACATTTCCGGCCATGCCAACTGCTCCAGAATCTCCACTTTCCCGCTGAACGATCCCGAGAATTGCCTGTATTCCAAAGATATCATCAAGTTTGCCAAGGACAACGGATATTATGACGGACCGGATAACGAATTCAGTTTCTGCGATGCATTTGCTCCGGCATCCTTCGGTACGCTTAGAGGCTGCGAGACAAGAGTATGGAGTTTCTTCAACATTCTTGGCGGAGGAAAAATCGGAGACCAGGATGCGTCCTTCTATGTAGACTACGCTGCCGGAAAGAACCCGGCCAACAAGATGCCTCTGTATATCAAACCGTCTCATCCGCTTACCCTAAAGGATGTTGCAGACGCCATGAGAGATCACTTTGAGAACACTCCGTTCGAGTTCCGCTACGATTTGGGTGCCGGCCCATTCGAGAACCCTTACAGATGGAGGCCTATGTCCTTTATCTCAGACGGAAACAAGTACGAGTTTGAAAGATCCGTGGCTACCCAGCAAACAGGATTCTGGCTGCTCGGCCAGGCCAGGAGCTGGCTTCCTGATGTTATCGGCGGCATCATCTGGTTTGGCGTAGACGATACCGCAACCAGTTCCCTTACACCGGTTTACTCCAGCGGACTTGAAACTCCTCTGTGCTTCCGCGTAGGAAACGGCAGCATGGTAAGGTATTCAGACAGTTCCGCCTTCTGGCTGTTCAACCGCATATCCAACTTTGCCTACAGCCGCTACAAGGATATTGCCCCTGAGGTCCGCGCCGCCATAGACGAGCACGAGAACGGAGCCCTCAAGATTATCCCAGAGGTAGACGCCAACGCACAGAGAATACTGGCGGAAAGCAAAGACGAGCAGAAGGTAAAGGCCTATCTGACAGACTGGTCCAACATGATTGCAGACCGCATGTTCCGCAAGTTCAAGAAACTGGACGAGTACCTGCTGGTCAAGTACATGGACGGCAATATCAAGAAGCAGAATCCGGACGGAAGCTTCAAGACCATCTACAACGACGATAACTGCGTCATGCCAGACCAGCCGGGCTATCCTCAGAAGTGGCTGGATGCCATCGCCAAGGAAATGGAACCAATTCCGGTAAACGAGAAAACTTACTAAAGAGGAAGACCCCTGGAACTAACACTCTACAAGCAAAACCGCTGATAAGGACAAAAGAGTAGCCGGTTTTCAGGCGGCCACAGGCACTAGAAATACCGGCTACTCTTTTGTATCCCCGCTCTCTGTGCGTGGCAGATAAACGTCTTATTATCAGGTATATAAATAGCCAGCCCTGCGCAATTTTTGACGCAGGGCCGACCTCTTAATTTGCTGTTCTCCATGCTTTTATCCGCCACCCGTACTAGCGGATCTGGCCGGAGATGGGATTCTTAGAACGCCAGTGTTGCAACGACATAGCCGGCATAATTCGTTTTATAAGTATACCCCAGAGCTCCAGTTTTAGAACTTGACACAAAAACATATTGCCAACAATGACTGCTATCGTATTCTGTACTTGTCAGAAGGTGGTTCTCGCCAGACCAGGAACCCAACAATCCGGATGTACTTTGAGTTGCATCTTTTACCAAATCATCCAAGTTGCGGAATCCCAAGTTAGAGTTTCCTAATGTAGTTAGGTCTGTTGTCTGGCCGTTAACAGATTTTATTATCTGATTTAATTGGGCTACTGAAGGAAGGAACCAATTTGACGCTCCAGGATAAGGAGGGTTTCTTGTACATCCATCTTTTAAACCTGCGTTTGAGATGTTATTGTGGATTGCGTTGTAAAAGGCCGGGAAGTTTGTTTCGTTATCCTTATCTGCAGACAGAGCAGATCCTGATTCTCCTGCTTGCAAAGCATTGATATAGTTGATGTACTGATTCGCGTTATGAGGTCCCGCTGTTGTAGCCCATTGTTTTGTGCCACCTCCAGCAACACACGTAGATACCGCAAGTCCGTGGGTATAATTATTCTCGAATGTATTTTCTCCAAGATAAACAATAACCGCGGAAACCAGAGTGCCGGCAGCAACTGCGTCGGATTTTCTCTTATAGAACTTTCCGTCGGCTCCTATTACATTTCCGACAGTTGCCAATTTAAGAGTCGGTGCATAGAATTTGCCCGGTAAAAGTTTAGCGTGAGCCTTTGCTATGTATGGTTTATCTGAGACGGTTGCTTCGAACCATATATCTACTTCTGTCTCGGGAATAGTAACATACAGTACGTTGGTAGGAGTAGCTGGAGTAACTGTAGTTATGGGATTGCCATAAATATCTTTAATAACAAGTTCACTTACATTTAGGTCGTTAGCTCCGTCTGCATCTTTTGTAGTAAACTTGCATATAGCATTCTGGAAGAGCATAACAACTCCTCCTTGAAGAGAAGCCGTTGAGCCATCTACTTTCAATATTCCATCAGCACAGCGAATATCGCGTGCAGAACTGAGTGTTCCGTCCTGTTCTGTTATTACGCTTTCTGGAATTCTGTTAGAAGTAACCGCAGATGCCGGATAGATAAGCTCTACATCAGTCCCATCGGTAACTCTGTCATCCAGTGTTGCTTCAATAGTTGCAACTCCATTGCTGCTTACTTCTGTAATTGTTGCTGTAGAGTTGACATATTCTAAACCATTTACTACATAAATGAGGGCTATAGTTTCATTAACGGCCCAAGTAGCAGAAAGAGAAGTTCCATTGTCCGTAAGAGCTTTTGTTGCAGCCGGTTTTACCGTAGTCTTAAAGGCGATACCTTTAGTCTTCTCCGGAACAGTTTCATTTTTTTGAGAGCAGCCTATTGCCAAAAGAGCAACGGCAGCGATAGCTAAAAATACTTTTGCTTTCATTTCGATGTTCTTTTAGAGTTTAACAATAGGTTTTAGAATATGAAACCATCTCCGCTGTCCCCTCCCTCTTCATAGTCATCTAGTTTTCTAACAGTGTTGCCAGGGCTTTGACAGATAAAGCTCTCTGTCTGCATCCGGATAACTGTAGTTTCCGGTTTAAGGTAATTATACAAGATTTTTTTCATAACAGATTGTTTTTATGTTTTTGACTTTTTGTATGTTTCTTTTCTTTGCTTGGCGACAATACGCAATCGTAAATATACAAAAATCCCTTTCAATGTGCAAAATGGCGTGGAAGCTTAGGCGATGGTGGCTTGCAATGTGTTGATTTTCAGCGGACTCATAATATTACCGCGCATATATAGCAAGTAATATTGGGGATGTGCTGACTATGAAGAACTTACAAAGGACCATCGCCGAAAAAGAAGACATTCCCCAGGACAGTAATCTGTGCAGAGAACGGGAGGGATGAGCGGAGCGAAGGCTTTTGAAAAGCCTTACGGCACTTCCGGTCTGCAGTCACATGTGCAGCGGGGGCGATTACAGGAACGCGAAGGCGTGGGAGACGATGAAGGCTACTATCCAGGCAAGGATGAGAGTGTAGCAAACGGTGAAAATGGCCCACTTCCAACTGCCGGTTTCGCTTTTGATGGCGCCTATTGTGGCAACGCACGGGAAGTAGATGAGGGTGAATGCCATGAAAGCAAGAGCCACGGCCGGAGTGAGAACGCTGCCTATAATCAGCTGACCGTCTACGGTGTAGAGCATGTTCATGGTGCTGACCACAATCTCCTTGGCTGCCATGCCGCTAAGCAGGGAAACGCTCTCCTGCCAGTGGAATCCCAGCGGTGCCAGAACCGGGCTTATGAAGCTGCCGATAGCCGCAAGCCAGGAATGTTCCAGTCTGGTGGCGGGATCCGGATCGCAGCTTGGGAAGTAGCTCAGCGCCCATACAATGAGGGTGCCTATAAGAATGATTGTGGCTATTTTGTGCAGGTACTGCTTGCCCTTGTCCCAGGTATCGCGGAGAAGAGATTTAAGCGTAGGTACCCTGTACGGCGGAAGCTCCATCACAAACGGAGTCTCATCGCTGTTGAACAGGAACTTGCCAAAAAGCTTTGCCATGAGCGCGGCAAGAAGAACTCCGCCAAGGTAAATGCAGAAGATTACCAGTCCGGCGCTCTTAGGAAAGAACACTCCCGCCAGAAGCAGATAAATAGGAAGGCGGGCGTTGCAGCTCATCAGCGGATTGATGAGAATGGTTATCATCCTGGCGTTGCGGTTCTCAATGGTCCTTGTGGCCATGACCGCCGGAACGTTGCAGCCAAATCCCATCATCAGCGGAATGAAGCTCCGGCCGTGAAGCCCCACAAGATGCATAAGCCTGTCCATGATGAACGCCGCGCGCGCCATGTATCCGCTGGCCTCCATTAGCGAGATGAAGAAGAAGAGAATCAGGATGTTAGGCAGGAACACAAGCACCCCACCCACACCGGTGATGATGCCGTCCACAACCAAGGCCTTGAACCAGCCGTCACTCATCGCCGAGCCAACTTTTTCTCCAAGCCAGTCCACTCCGGAACCTATCCAGTCCATCGGGTACTGCCCAAGAGAGAAGGTAGCCTGGAAAATCAGGTAAAGGGCTATCAGGAAAATCGGGAAGCCCAGCCATCTGCCGGTAACAATGTTATCTATCTTTTCAGACAGTGTCTTGCCCGGCCTTCTTTCTCCTCTGCGATAGGTTTCCCTGAGCGCCCCGTCTATGAATCCGTACTTGGCATCCATAATGGCGTTTTCCGGAGTATCGTGGAGCTCATTTTCTATTGCCTTCACCTCCTCATCCCGGACTCTCAGGATGTCCTCCTTGTTGGAGAAATTGTCCAGAACACTCTCCATCTCCTTGTCATGCTGGAGAATACGTATGGCAATGTATCGCGGAGTAAACTCATCCATAGCGTTGGGATTCTTGTAAATCTCTGCGCGGACACGGTCTATGCTTCTCTCAATTACAGCTCCGTGGTTAATGTGAATGTGCTTGAGGATGCCAGCAATATCTTCTGTGCGCTCCTTCTGCTCTTTTCTGGAGCCTTCCTTTCCGGTTGGATAGCGGCCGGAAGCATCTGTGGCAGAGACAAAATCCCCCTCCTCGTAAACATCTATAATGGTATTGAAAAGCTCGGCGATACCACGGTTCCTTACAGACACAGTGGGCACCATAGGCACACCCAGCAGCCTCTGCAACTCTTTGTAATCCAGGGAATCTCCCCTCTCCTCAAGCTCGTCGAACATGTTTAAGGCAATGACCATCCTCATGTTCATGTCTATAAGTTGGGTGGTCAGGAAAAGGTTCCTTTCCAGGTTGGAAGAGTCTACAACATTTACTATTACATCCGGCTTATCGTTGACAATCGTATGTCTAACGTACTTTTCCTCAGGGCTATAGGCAGAAATGGAATAAGTGCCCGGAAGGTCTGTAATGGTAAAGCGATATCCCCTGTAATACATCTTGCCCTTAACCGCATCTACCGTAACACCGCTGTAGTTGCCCACCCTCTGATGGCTCCCGCTGGCACGGTTGAACAGGCACGTCTTGCCGCAGTTGGGATTACCCACCAGCGCCACTGTTATCTCCTTGCTCTTTTCTCTTGCTCCGCGATAAAGTGCATCTTCCTCCTCCGTGGTCTGCTGTATCAAGTCTCTGAACTGGCATCCGTGCTCGGAACAGCCCAGGCAAGCCGGCTGAAAATTGCCGGAGCGCGGATTGTGCTCTCTTGCAAGATGTTCCGCCTCCTCAATGGAAATGACCTCTATCTGGGACGCCTCACTCAGCCTCAGCGATACGTGATAGCCCAGAATCTGATACTCAACAGGATCCTGCAGAGGAGCCTTGTGGATAACCTCCACCGTTTTCCCCTGGATGAAGCCCATCTCAATAATCCTCTTGCGGAAACCTCCGTGACCCTGGATCTTGACGATGACTCCCTTTTCTCCCGTGTTCAGTTCAGATAGCTTTGCCATAATTTTCGGCGGCAAAGATAATGCAATCCGCCAATGCTGTCCATACCCAGAATTTGGTATTGTTGAAATACAGAATCCCGACATTTGTTATATTTGCGCCGGCAAACAAGTACGCAGATATTGTTAAATTAAAAAATAAAGAAGATGAAAAAGTTATTTCTTTCAGCGATGGTTCTTATTGCCGCAGCTGTAATGGTTTCATGCAACAAGAGCCACACCCCGGATGTACCTTACCTTCAGTATGTCGCAACTTTCGACGACCTTGAGACTGGAATGTATGCAAGCGATGTCTATGGCGAAAACCTTTATGGAAAAGGTTATTACTGGCTAGACAAGAACACCGGTCTTGGTTCAAAGCCTGTGGGAGACCAGTATTACTCCGGAGGTATCGCTGTGGGCAATTTCCCTGCAGTTAACCTCAAACCGGAAGATGCCGCAAACTGGTACAAGAGCCAGTTGGCCGTAAACTACAAGAATGCAAGAAATTATCCTGGATTCAACAATACAGAGCATTGTCTGGTTTCTTTCGGATGGGCAGATCCAAACGGCTGGAACAACGCTCCAACAATGAACTTTACAGACACCGACACCACCACAAGAGTTATTGAAGGACTGTATATCACCAACACCAGCTATGCTGTTGCACAGATGACAACAGACCTTGGAAGCGGAGTTCCAATCGATGGCGGATGGTTCAAGGTTATATTTATTGGCTTAGACGCCAAGGGCAACCAGAAAGGAAAGGTTGAGGTATATCTTGCCAACTACAAGGAAAACAACAAATACATCCTTGACAAGTGGCTGGCTGTACCACTCGCAAGCCTTGGAAGAATCCATACCCTGAAGATAGACATGGACGGTTCCGACAAGGGCGAATACGGCCTGAACACTCCAGCCTACGTAGCAATCGACTGCATAGTTGTACGCGTAGACAAGGGCACCACCGTTACCCCGAACAAAGCCAACATCCTGTAATTATTCGAACTTGCGGTAAAGTTGGATGGACGCCTTCTGCTTATCGCCCATGGGGCTGATAGTTTCTATTGTCAGCCTCATGGTGCTGCCGCTCTTGTCAAAAGAAACGGCACAGACATCGGTGACCTTTTGCTGCCTCAATCCCTCCAACAGGTAGTTCTTCATACCTTCCTTCTTGATTTCCAGACTGTCTTTCAGGCGCTCCAGACTTGACTGCGGGAAGTTGCTCACGTCCAAATCAAATGAAAGCAAATCAGACTTACTGGCATCAAAGTCCATAGACAGCGTATCTCCTTTCAGCTCCCACTGTCCTTCCATGAAGATTGTCAATGGAACAAGAACGTACACCTCCTTTTTCTCCTCCGGAAGCATAATCTGCATGCTAATATCCGTCTGGAAAGTCTTTTCAACCGTTTTGTCTTCTTTGAACACGTATGTCTGCATTTTATCGTTCAGACCCATCTCCCACATGCCCACTATCAAATCTTCAGAAACCTGATTAGAAATATTGTCTGAATTGATTTTTATGTATCCTTCAATGTCCTTGTCGGAGATATTCATCAGCAACTTGTTCTCCCGGTTAAGCCGTTCCAGCTGGTATGCCACCCTCAGATAAGAATCCCTTCTGGAAAAATACCGGTTGATATATAGAGTTGTAGCACCCAAGGCATAGAATTCCTTAATAATCACACGCAGGGCATCCAGACTCGGAACCCCGCTGAAGTCCATTGCGGCAGGATTCATCTTCTGCAATATTTCTTCGTAATCCTCTTTACCCAAAGGGCGGCGGAACACGGGAGCATCCGCCATGACCTTTATCAGCGATCGCCTTAAATAATAGCAAAGCTGGACATTGTCGTAGAACTGGTTGTTTCCGATATTCATTCGGGCATCTATGCCGCTGTTGAAAGCATTCTCCTTGGTATCTGAAGTCCATCCCTTGATCTTCATAGGATCCTCATACAGATACTCGAATGCCAATTTAATCGTGTCCATCGGCAGTTTATCTATAAGCTCCTGGTGTGTAGAAACATACATAGCCACCTTAAACAAGCTATCCTCTAAATGAATCTCTTCTTTGATTAAACGGGAAATCTCGTCTATGTCACATACCGCCATGATTGCCGTCTCCCGCTGAGCATTCTTCTGCTTGCTGTAATCTACATAGCGGTTAATCCCAAACGTAAGACCCACGCCGATTGATGTACCGAGAATACTGATCAGTAACTGTCTCAACCAACTGTAACCGGTTTTTTTGCTGTTAATTTCCATATCAATAAACTACCGTTCTTCCATAAATAATTCGCCCTTAAGGAAATCCAGGTTCTCTTTGGCAAAAAGATAGCCTTTGGTTCCAGGACTCACAAACTTCAAATACTTCTCATACCATTCCACTGCCTGTTTGTAATCCTTCTTAATCTGATAGCAGTAGGCAATGGTAGAAAGAGCTGCAATATACTTGGGGTTATACTTGTAGGCTTCCTTGTAATGCTCTATTGCCTTATCCCAGGAATCCTGCCTCCTGTAATATCCCAAGCCATACAGCTGGTGCAGGCGTGACATCATGGCCTGATCCGGCTGAATCATGTTCATGGCCTTGTCCAGCCATGGTTTTACCTCACCTTCAAAAGGATACAGGAATTCCGACTTGATAGAGGCAATGGAATATGCCAGGTTCACATCGCTGGAATCAATCTCCCAGGCGGCAAGAAGTTCCTGCTCTGCCCGATACTTTGTCTGAGTATGCCAATAACTCTGGCCCAGAAAAAAGTGGATGGGATAGGAGTCGTTCCCCAGATCCTCCAGCCTCTGGAAAATCTTGATGGAAGAATCATAATCCCCTTTCCTGTAGAATGCAACACCTTGAAGCGGGGCAATGGTCATGTTGTCCGGATCTTCTGCCAGGAACGGTTGGCTGATGGCTATTACCCCGTCATAATCCTTAACGTCCAGAAGAATGCCCATCGCCTTAGAGAGGACAGTCTCGTTCATAGGCCTTAAAGCCAGGGACCTGCGGTAATACCAAAGGGCAGAATCTTTCTGGTCCATCTGACGGAAACCGTCTCCCACATAACTGATTACCGCTGGAATAGAGTCTAACTGAAGCACCGCCTTGCCGGTCTGAATGCTCTGCGGATATGCCTTAAGCCTATAGAAAGTCTGCATCAGCTTAACCTTGTAGAGGATATTGTCCGGCTTAAGGGAGGAGAGCAGAAAATATGTCCCCGATGCTTTTTCGTAGTCTCCGCTCTGGAAATGGCAATCCGCCAGCTCTGCCAGAACGACCTCGTCCATAGCTTCTGGTTGCACCAGCTCAGACAGCATTTCAATGGCGTCGTCTGTGCGGAAAATACTCTTCATGTAACGGGCCTGGGATAGCACGGAATCGCGATGGGTGGTCTGAGCACCCAGCGGCACACTGGTCAGAAGCCATAAAACCACATAGATATAGAAGGCCTTTTTCATTATCTAAACTGCTAAATCGCAGAGAAGATAAAGAGATAAAGGTAATAAAAAAAAGGAAAACTCTCTCGAATTTTCCTCTTGTGTAGGAGATAGGAGAATCGAACTCCTATTTAGGGAATGAGAATCCCTTGTCCTAACCGTTAGACGAATCTCCCGTTTCCCCGATTGGGACTGCAAAGATATGAAATAGTTTTATTTCTGCAAGTTTTATTTCAGTAGCGGTCGTTGTCCGGAGTGGTCTCTTCGCTCTTTATGAGTTCAACTGCAGCCTGCTCTCCAAGAGAAAGCTTTATGGTGCTGTTGTCTTCTACAGGCTTGTACCAGCTCTTGGAAGAGAAGTATTCCTTCAGGTCTGCAGATGTGAAGTTGTAACCGTGGCGGGCAAGGATCTCGTTGCGCATTATGCGGAGGGTCTTCTTGTCAAAGCCCCTTACCATAGACCCGTTTATCAGCATCATACCCGTCCAAGGGAAACGTCCTTCTCCCTTGTCTATATACTTGAGGCGGGCGTAGAGATCGCCTTGGGTCCATGAATCCGAACTCTCATCGTATGTGGCCTTGTATAGTTCCATTCCCGCTAGGGTTAAGTCGTAGAAGAAACTGTTGTTGTCAACGATTATGATATTGGACGGAGTCTCGAATTCTTCTCCAAACTTGAAGGATGTCTTCTGCGGAACAAGGCTTCCGAGAATGCAGTCGCCGTAGTCAAAAAGATACTTCTGCCCCTTCTCATCTACATATTCTCCGTTCATCTGCGCCATCTGGTCAAGTGTCATTTTATCGTACAGGTTATCATCATCACTAAAGCGGAACACTATCTCAGAAAGCAGGCCATTGTGGAAAACCTCCAGGAAATGCCATGCATTCTTTTGGTCATAGACATATTTTACAATGTCCCCGGCCCTTCCAATAGCTGCATAGTCACTGTCTTCGTCACGGCTGGCAAGGGTGTAAACCCCGGCTGTTTCCGTTGGTTTGAGGGCAAAACGGTAACCTCCCTCATGGCAGGATCCGCCCATAAATGTCAGGTTGTCTTCAGAGCCATCCATAACAAAGACGAGATCTCCGGTCATCCACATGTATTTTCCCTTGAACTGGGAGAAAGCGCTTGAGCACAAAAGAAGGAGCGCAATAATAGACAGTATCTTTTTCATCGCGATAAATATTGGTATGAACAAAGATAGCAAATCTTGCCCAATTTGATTAAATTTGTGAGTTAGTGCATAATACTCGGCGATATGAACAGCAAACTGAACAGATTTTTATGCGGTGCGTGCCTGATTGTGGCCATCGCGGCTCTAATGATCCAGCTGGCGGGCTGCAAGAATGAAAATAAAACCATGGAACAGAGACAGGCAGCTTTTGAAGACTCTCTTCTTACAATGATCCGGGAGCACAACATCCCTATGATTCAGGTAAAATACACTGCTCCAGGCGATAGCATCTATTGCCAGGTGGGAGTGACCCCTTGGTCCAAGGAAGAGCCGGTGGCAATCGACTCTGCCGCTGTGGGAGCGGAAGAGTGGAGCAAACTCAAGTTCAGTTACAGGGAAACCGGCAAGGCAGACTACGAAAAAGAGGCAGTGTTCCAGGCCGCATCGCTGAGTAAAGTTGTGTTCGCATACATTGTGCTCAAGATGTACGACCAGGGAGAAATAGACATAGACTGCCCTCTCCACGTATATACAGACATAGACCGCTTTGTAGATAAGGACATGGCAAAGAAGCTGACTGCCAGGCTGATACTCATGCACCGCAGCGGCATAGACGACTGGGCGGCGAGCCCTTCTTCAGACGCATGGCCAACCTCTCCAATCAAGTTCACGTTCCCTGTGGACTCCATCTTCGGATATTCCGGAGAAGGCTATGCTTTCCTTCAGAGAGCCGTAGAGGCAATCAAGGGAAAAGACATCCAGTCCATAGCAAAGGAATATGTGTTTGAACCTCTGGACATGCCTCTGAGTTCATACGAATGGATACCGGAATTCGAGGGAATAACCACCGCATCCGTAAGGCGCAACGGAGAAAGCCAGGGTGTAAGGCAGTTCCCACGCCAGAATGTGGCATACACCCTGAGAACCAACGCCATAGACTACACCAAGTTCCTGATTGCCCTGATGAACGGCACCGGCCTCAAGCCGCAGACTCACGCCCTGATGATAACCCCATGCAGCGGACCGGCCACACAGTTCCCGCCAAAAATCAGGCCTGTAGACGAGAAGAAATCCATCTTCTGGGGACTGGGCGTAGGCATAGAGGAGAACCCTCATTACGGAAGGGTGCTCTGGCACTGGGGAGACAACGGCAACACCAAAGCCCTGTTTATCATCCTGCCGGCACAGAAAAAGACCCTCATCTACTTTGCCAACAGCGGCGCCGGGCACGACATTGCAAATGATGTCATAAAACTTTTCCTCGGCGATGAGGAAACTCTGGACATTCAGGACTGGATACAGCAAGAATAGCGCGGCTCAATACCACAGAAAACCAAAAATTGCTATCTTGCGCACTTTAATTTATGAAAAGAAGAGTTGTTATAACAGGAATGGGAATTTACTCCTGTCTGGGAAAGACGCTGGACGAGGTTAGGGATTCCCTTTATACAGGACGCAGCGGTATTGTGTTCGACCCGATCAGAAAGGAAATGGGATTTTTGTCCGCACTCACCGGACACCTGGAAATTCCAAACCTCAAGGGAATTCTCAGCCGCAATCAGAGAGTATATATGCCGGAGCAGGCCATGTACGCGTATTGCGCTACGGCAGACGCGCTTAGGGCGGCAAACATAGACCAGGAATATCTGGATACCCACGAGGTGGGACTCCTCTACGGAAACGATTCCAGCGCAGAGCCGGTAGTT
Organism: Bacteroidales bacterium; assembly: GCA_017551215.1. Next base: position 19,821 of record JAFZMA010000078.1, read on the forward strand.
GCCAGCGTGGATGCCATGAGGCAGAAGGGAGACACATCCCTGATAGGCAGCGGCGGAATATTCAAGAGCATGAATTCCACCGTTACCATGAACCTTTCCTGCATATTCAAACTCAAGGGAATCAACCTTACCGTATCCGGAGCATGCGCCAGCGGCTCACATTCCATAGGCTGGGGCAGCATGCTCATTCAGAACGGATTGCAGGACATGGTAATCTGCGGCGGAGCTCAGGAAGTGAACCCGTTCTCCGTCTGCAGTTTCGACGGCATCGGAGCTTTCTCCAAGAGAGAGGACGAGCCGCAGAAAGCATCCCGCCCTTTCGACCGCCACAGAGACGGACTCGTTCCTTCCGGCGGTGCCGCAACGGTAATTCTGGAAGACTATGAGAGCGCTGTAAAGAGAGGCGCCCCTATAATCGCTGAGGTTATGGGATATGGATTTTCCTCCAATGGAGACCACATCTCCGTTCCAAACGTGGACGGGCCGGCCAGAAGCCTGAGGATGGCCCTGGCGCATTCCGGAATGACACCGGACCAGATAGGCTACATCAACGCCCACGCCACCAGCACAATGGTGGGAGACCAGAACGAGGCCAAAGCCATCTACCAGGTATTCGGAGACAAGATGCCTCCTGTAACCAGCACCAAGAGCCAGACCGGACACGAGATGTGGATGGCCGGAGCCAGTGAGGTCATCTACTCCATACTCATGATGAAGAACGGCTTTATCGGAGCCAACATAAACTTTGAGGAGCCGGACGAGGATTCCGCCAAGCTGAACATTCCGGCAACCCGCATAGAAAGGAGCTTTGACACGTTCCTTTCCAACTCGTTCGGATTCGGCGGCACAAACTCCACACTCGTGGTCAAAAACCTTTGATAATAACCTAAAACCGACAATATGACTAAAGAAGAACTGATTGCCAAGACCATAGACATTCTGGCAGAAGAATTCGAGGTTGAAAAAGAGGAGATTACTCCGGATGCAGACATCAAGAAAACCCTGGATCTTGACAGTCTTTCCCTGGTTGACCTTGTTGCCCTGATAGAAGAGACATTCGATCTGAAAATCAAGGGAACAGACCTTATGAAGACAACTACTTTCAGCCAGCTCTACGACTTCCTCTTCGAGAGAATTTCCAGCAAGTAAATGACAGGTCTGGCCCTGGCCGCCTATCGCTTTTTCAGGAAAAGGCGCGCGCTATTCTACATAATTCTCCTGGGCAGTTTCATCCTTCTGGCTTTTCTGGCCGGACGGATGTACTACGAGGAAGACATAACCAAACTCCTTCCAGCAACAGAGGGAAACAGCGGCGTGCGCTATGTCTTTGACAAACTTAAGGTTAAGGACAAGATATTTGTAGAGCTCCGCATTACGGACACAACCATGGCTCCACAAGACATGGTGGACACTCTGGTCTCGGCATCAGACCGTCTCTGCGATTCCATCAAGGCTCACGACCCGGACGGCTACGCAGAAGACATCTTCAACAAGATAGACCCGTCTTTGATAGAGAGTGGAGCAAACCTCATTCTGGATAACGCTCCATGCTTTCTGGACAGCACGTTCTACCCGTCTCTAGACAATCTGCTGAACGTCAAGAGCCTGGATTCCATAATGCAGGCAAACGCAGACCTTCTGGAAGATGATCCGTCCGGAATGTGGTACGACATAATCTGCAAAGACCCTCTGGCTTTCCGTAGCCTGGCTATGAAAAACCTTGCCTCCGCCGGCGGAGACCTTTCAGATGGTTCCGCCCACAAGGAAAAGGGAAAACTCACCCTCACAGACTTTCATCTGATGAGCTCAGACAGCACAGTGGCTTTGGCATACGTCTCCCCTGCGTTCCGTGCAATGGACAGCAAATCAGGTTCTAAGCTCATAAGCCTCATAGAACGGGAAGCGGAAGAACTCTACAGGGTTTGTCCTCAGGTAGAGGTACTCATCTGCGGCAAATCCACCAAGAGTGTCTACACCGCACGCCGCATAAAGAAAGACCTTGTGCTGACCATCAGCATAGCCCTGCTTTTCATAATCCTCATCATCGGATATTGCTTCCGCACAAAAGACACGCTGCTCTATTTGCTGGCGCCTCTTGTATGGGGAGTGGTAATGGCCATAGCCGCCGTCTACCTCATACAGCAGGAAATGTCTTTCATAGCTCTTGGCATAGGCTGCATAGTCATAGGAGTGGCGCTCAGCTACTGCATACACATAATAACCCACCATAAGTATATCGCTTCTGTAGAGCAAGTTATAAAAGACCAGGCAAAACCAGTGGCGCTTGGATGCATCACCACCGTAGGCTCCCTGCTGGGTCTGATTTTCACAAAATCATCTCTCCTCAGCGATTTTGGCCTCATGGCATCTCTGGTGATGATAGGCACCAC
>JAFZMA010000079.1 GCA_017551215.1 Bacteroidales bacterium
ATCTTGGAGAGCCTTTCGGTGAGCATAGGGATGATCTTGTGCACATCACCTACAATACCGACATCGGCGACATTGAAGATAGGAGCAAACTTGTCCTTGTTGATGGCGATGATGAAATCACTCTCCTCCATACCTGCAAGGTGCTGGATAGCGCCGCTGATACCGCAAGCCATGTAAAGGGCCGGTCTTACGGTCTTTCCGGTCTGGCCGACCTGAACCTCGTGAGGCATAACGCCGGCATCTACCATTGCACGGGATGAAGATACCTGGGCTCCGATAACGTCCGCCAGAGCCTGGAGCTTTGCAAATCCCTCAGGATTACCCACTCCACGGCCTCCGGAAACCAGGATCTTGGCCTCGGTGATATCTACCTTACCCTTGTTCTCCTTAACGCTCTCTACGAGCTTTACCTTGAACTTGGAGGCATCAAATACAGGGTTGAAGGCTTCTATCTCTCCCTGGCGGTTCTCATCCTTTGTACCCTTCTGCATAACGCCCGGACGTACAGTTGACATCTGAGGCCTGTGCTCGGTACACATAATGGTAGCCATAAGGTTACCGCCGAATGCAGGACGGGTCATGAGAAGTTCTCTCTCCTCTGAAATATCCAGGCCCGTGCAGTCTGCGGTAAGACCGGTGGCAAGTCTGGAAGCCAGCCTTGGACCGAGGTCTCTTCCTATAGTGGTTGCACCCAGAAGCACGATGCTAGGCTTGTAATGGTCAATAGCCTGGCTCATGGCCTGAGAGTACTGCTCGGTCAGATAATGCTCAAGTTCAGGAGCATCCATAACCACAACCTTGTCTGCACCCCAAGCGATCAGTTCCTTTGCGCTTTCAGTGTTCTTGTATCCAGGAAAGAAAGCCACAACATTCTCTCCGAGAGCGTCTGCAAGCACTCTTGCCTTTCCCAAAAGTTCAAGAGCAACAGACTGGATTTTGCCGTCTCTCTGTTCGGCGAAAACGTAAACGTCTTTATAATCTGCTTTATTCATTTCTTTCAGTATTAGGCAATTAGATAATAAACTTCTCTTTCATCTTACCGATGATAACATCCACGGCCTGCTCAGCGTCAACTTCATAAACCTGGCCTGCAGCCTTTGTGGCCTTGGTGAATGCCTTCATAACCTTGGTTGGAGAACCCTTTAGTCCGAGCTTTCCAGGATCGATGTCGAGGTTGGCCTCTGTCCAGATCTCTACCTGGCGGTCAAAAGCATCTACAATGCCTCCTACGCTCATGTATCTGGCCTTGTAGCCGGATGCCAGAACGGTGAATACCGCTGGTCCCTCAACATCCAGAATCTCGTAGCCGTCCTCTGTCTCTTTCTTTACCCTGAAGTTGTTGCCGCCCTTGTATTCGCAGTCGACAACGTATGATACCTGAGGAAGAGCCAGATGCTCAGCCATTTCAGGACCTACCTGAGCGGTATCTCCGTCTATGGCCTGGCGGCCGGTGATGATAAGGTCGTAAGGAATAGCCTTTAGAGCGCCGGCAAGAGCGTTGGAGGTTGCAAGAGTGTCTGCACCTGCGAATGCCCTGCTGGTAAGAAGGATAGCCCTGTCTGCCCCCATTGCGAAAGCTTCCCTGAGAACCAGGTCTGCCTGAGGAGGACCCATAGTGATTACAGTTACGTTAGCACCGCACTTCTCCTTGAGCTGAAGGGCAAGTTCAAGACCGCCCTTGTCGTCAGGATTCATAATGGAAGGAACGCCATCTCTTATGAGAGTGTGCTTTACCGGATCAATCTTTACAACGGTAGTATCCGGAACTTGTTTTACACAAACTACTATATTCATAATCAGACTTTTTTACTTCTTGAACAAT
>JAFZMA010000080.1 GCA_017551215.1 Bacteroidales bacterium
AGCTGGAACAGTGTAATCAGATAATCCTTGCCCTCGAACTGAGGCTGGCGGTGCAGGCAGTTGTCGCAGTTTCCGCAGTCGTCTTCCGGATACACTTCTCCAAAGTAGTTCAGGAGAGTCTTTCTGCGGCACTGATTGCTTTCCGCATAGGCAACGGTTTCCGTAAGAAGCTGTTTCCCAATCTCCTGCTCAGCCACAGGCTTGCTCTGCATGAACTTCTCCAGCTTGAGTATATCGTTGAAACTGTAGAAGGCGATGCACTGCCCCTCTCCCCCGTCTCTTCCGGCGCGGCCAGTTTCCTGGTAATATCCTTCCAGAGATTTAGGGATATTGTAATGGATGACAAACCTTACATCCGGCTTGTCTATGCCCATACCGAACGCTATTGTGGCTACTATAACGTCTACCTCCTCCATGAGGAACTTGTCCTGGTTGGAAGCCCTTGTGGCGGCATCCAGCCCGGCATGGTATGGAAGCGCCTTTATTCCATTGACATTCAGCAACTCGGCCATGTCTTCCACCTTCTTTCTGGAAAGGCAGTATATGATGCCGCTCTTGCCCTCGTTCTGGCGGATGAACTTTATGATTTCCTTTTCAGTATTGACCTTTGGACGAATCTCGTAGTAGAGGTTCGGACGGTTGAAGGAAGACTTGAAAACCTTAGCGTCCGTCATTCCCAGGTTCTTGAGAATATCGCTCTGGACCTTAGGTGTGGCAGTTGCGGTAAGAGCGATGATAGGAGCCTTCCCAATCTCCTGGACTATGGGCAATATCCTTCTGTATTCAGGGCGGAAATCATGGCCCCATTCTGAGATACAGTGAGCCTCGTCTATAGCGTAGAAAGAAATCTTGCACTGTCTCAGCAGCTGGATGTTATCCTCTTTTGTCAGAGACTCCGGAGCAACGTAGAGCAACTTGGTCAGGCCTTTCAGAAGGTCTTCTTTAACCTCCTGAACCTGAGCCTTATTCAGCGATGAATTAAGGAAGTGGGCAATGCCTTCTTTCTCCGCGACAAATCCTCTTATGGCATCTACCTGGTTCTTCATAAGGGCGATAAGCGGAGAAACAACCACGGCTGTACCTTCCATAAGGAGTGCCGGGAGCTGATAGCACAAGCTCTTGCCTCCGCCTGTAGGCATGAGAACAAAGGCATTGTTGCCGCGAATCAGGTGCTTTATGATGTCTTCCTGCTGCTCCTTGAAGTTTGAGAATCCGAAGAATTCCTTAAGGTGCTGACGCAAGGTTTCAGAAGTGATGTTCATCTATCTGTACTATGTTTTTTCCTCAATTTGCACTATCTTTGTGATTATAAATGTACTCAATTATTCCAAGTTGTCAAAATTTTTATGAAAAAATCTGACGGAAAAATTTTGGACCTGGCCAGGAAGGTTATTACTCAAGAGGCTGAAAGCGTGGCCAATCTTACATCATATATAGACGAGTCCTTTCTGGAGGTGGTAGATCTCATATTCAACAGCAAGGGAAGGCTCATAGTAACCGGTATAGGCAAAAGCGCCATCATAGGAACCAAGATTGTGGCTACGATGAATTCCACCGGAACTCCAGCTATTTTCATGCACGCTGCAGATGCTATCCACGGAGATTTGGGAATCATTCAGAAGGATGATGTGGTCCTGTGCCTGTCCAAGAGCGGCAACACGCCCGAAATCAAGGTGCTGGTACCTCTGATTGCCAGAATGGGGAACAAGATAATCGCGATGGTTTCTTCTGTGGATTCTTTCCTGGCCCAGCATGCGGACTATATTGTGAGGGCTACCGTAGACAAGGAGAGCGATCCAAACAACCTGGCTCCTACATCTTCAACCACCACGCAGCTGGTGATGGGAGACGCCCTGGCGGTATGCCTGCTCCAGAAGAGGGGATTCTCCCAGGAGCAGTTTGCCATGTACCATCCGGGAGGAAGCCTCGGCAAACGCCTGTATTTGAGGGTCTCCGATGTTATGGACCTGAATGTGCGTCCGGTTGTGGGCCTTAACGAGAGCATTCAGAATACAATCATCAACATTTCCCAGAACCGCCTTGGAGCAACGGTTGTTCTGGACGGAAAGGGAGACCTTCAGGGAATAATAACGGACGGTGACGTGAGACGTATGGTTGAAAAGGGAATACACGAAGGGGACAAGATTGCCGCAAAGGACATCATGAGCCGTAATCCTAAGCAGATTGATATCAACGATATGGCCGTAAACGCCTTCAACATAATGCAGAAGAACAAGATAACCTCCGTTGTGGTAATGAAGGAAGGCCGCTATGTGGGACTGGTCCACATTCACGACATCCTACGGGAGGGCATTGTATAATGGAAAGCAGAAAAGAAGACATTGAGTTTGATCCTTCGGGAGTGGGAATAGCCAACGGACGCTATTTTGGCATGCCGTTTTCCAACGACGACTGCCCTGTGGTTCTGGTTTCTGTTCC
>JAFZMA010000081.1 GCA_017551215.1 Bacteroidales bacterium
ATGCTGTCAAGGTTACCTGCTATCTTCAGGATCTTGCAAACTTCGGAGTACTGAACGAGGTTTACGCCAAGTTCTTCTGCGAGCCATACCCGGCCAGGGTAGCCTATCAGGTAGCCGCCCTGCCTAAGGGAGCAATGGTGGAAGTAGATATCATTGCAGTAAAATAGCAGTAAAAACGGTCCTGCAAGCTAACGCTCTGATTATCTGCATTTTACGCAAATTAACCTGTTTATTTTCAAACAGGTTAATTTAATTATATCGCTGAGTATCAATAATTTATATTGCAGCCAAATACTTATTTCAGGGCGTCTCCGTTCATGGTTACGAGGAATTCCTCGTTTGAGGCGGTCTTTTCCAGACGGGCCTTCATGAATTCCATAGCCTCTACGCTGTTCATGTCTGAGAGGTAGTTTCTCAGAATCCAGATACGGTTCAGAGCCTCCTTGTTTACAAGCAGATCGTCTCTTCTTGTAGACGAGAGGTTTACATCAACAGCCGGGAATACTCTCTTGTTGGACAGCTTGCGGTCCAGCTGGAGTTCCATGTTACCTGTTCCCTTGAATTCCTCAAAGATGACGTCGTCCATCTTGCTGCCGGTTTCCGTAAGCGCGGTGGCTATGATGGTCAGGGAACCACCGTTCTCCACGTTCCTTGCTGCACCGAAGAATCTCTTTGGCTTGTGAAGGGCGTTGGCATCTACACCACCGCTGAGCACCTTGCCGCTGGCCGGCTGAACGGTGTTGAACGCGCGTGCGAGCCTTGTTATGGAATCCAGGAGAATAACTACATCGTGTCCGCACTCAACCAGCCTCTTGGCTTTCTCCAGGACAATGCTTGCAACCTTCACGTGCCTTTCTGCCGGCTCGTCAAATGTAGAGGCCACAACCTCCGCCTTTACACTGCGGGCCATATCCGTAACCTCTTCCGGACGCTCGTCTATAAGGAGAACGATGAGGTAAACCTCAGGATGGTTATCAGCGATGGCGTTAGCTATCTCCTTCAGGAGAACAGTCTTACCAGTCTTAGGCTGAGCCACTATAAGGCCTCTCTGTCCTTTTCCTATAGGGGCGAACATTTCCACTACCCTGCAGGACAGGTTATTGTGGCCATTTCCAAGAAGGTTGAACTTCTCCTCTGGGAAAAGCGGAGTGAGGAAATCGAACGGTACCCTGTCGCGGATGAAAGCAGGATCCCTTCCGTTAATGGAATCTATCTTTACCAGCGGGAAGTACTTGTCCCCCTCTCTTGGAGGCTTGATTTCTCCGAATACGGTATCTCCGGTCTTGAGGGCAAAGAGCTTTATCTGGCTCTGCGATACATATATGTCATCTGGTGAATTCAGATAATTATAGTCTGAAGAGCGGAGAAAGCCATAACCGTCCGGCATGATTTCCAGAACTCCCTCAGCCTTGACAACGCCCTCGAATTCAAATCGCTGAGCCTTGTCTTCCTGCTCATTCTGGCGCTCAGCATTCTGAGGACGCTCGTTATTCTGCTGACGTTCATTGTTCTGACGCTCACCATTTTGTGGGCGTTCAGCATTTTGCTGACGCTCCCCGTTGCGCTCGTTGTGCTGATGCTGTTTCTGCTGCATCTGAGGCTTAGGCTGCTCAAACTTTCGCTCCTGAGGCTGTGCCTGAACGGGCTCTGTCTCAGCCTGCTGTGGCTGGGACGCCTGTTCCGTACCCTTTGGGATTCTCGGCCTCTTCTGACGAGGCTGTCTTTCCTGAACGTTCTCTGAAACTGGGTTCTCCTCCGGTTTGGCCTCAACAGGTTTTGACTCAATTTGCGGCTCTGCTAATGGAGCTTGTATTTCTGTCTGGGTATTCTCTGATTTTTTCTTGCGGCCACGCTTCTTTGGCGCAGCCTGTTCGGCTTGAGATACCCCCTCATTAGCATCTGCAGAAACCTGCTGAATCTTTACTCTCTGCCTCGGCTTGCGCTTTGGCTTCTCTTCCGGCTGTTCAGACGCCTTTATAGCCTGCTCATCCAGAATCTTATAGACAAGGTCATCCTGTGAAAAAGAGCGCGGCTTGGCAATCTCAAGCTTTTCCGCAATTGCCAAAAGTTCATCAAAACTCTTGGACTTAAGTTCAATAATGTCGTACATAAAATGTGTAATAATTTCAGGACAAATGGATCTTTTCAGATCACGTCTGCGGGAGAGTCCCGCAGAAAAGTACGCAAATATACAAAAAATTCAGAAACTGCAAACATTTAAAGGGATGGCCAGAATAACACCGGCCATCCCTTATACAATATTCACCTCAAGGAAAGCGTTACTTGATCGTAACCAGCAGCTGTTCAAGGAATTTCACGAACTTATCCAGAGAAGCCAGATCCAGTCTTTCTCCAGGAGCGTGTACTCCCCTCAGGGTAGGTCCGAAAGAAATCATGTCCCAATCCGGGAACTTGAGGCTGAAAAGTCCGCACTCAAGTCCTGCAGGAGTAACAATAACCCTGGCGTCTGTCTTGAAGAGCTTCTTGTAAACCTTCTTGCAGTGCTCCAGAATCGGTGAGTCAAGTTTAGGAATCCATCCCGGATATTCTCCCTCGTGGGTAACCTTTGCTCCGGCCATTGCCCAGCAAGCCTCCATCTGCTGAGCCATCCAGCGTCTCTCGCTTACAACAGCGCTTCTCTGGCTAGAGCCTATTACAATCTTGTTGCCCTTCTTCATCTTTATGGAGGCAAAGTTCGTGGAGATCTCTATCAGTCCAGGGATAGTGTCGCTGATCTTGTAAGAACCATGAGGACAGGCAACTCCGGCAAAAATCAGAGAAGCTGCGGTGTTCTGGTCTATAGCCTTGAGCTTGCACTCTACAGGCACAAGTTCCATCTGGACTCCCGGATCAGGAATAGCGAACTCGGTCTTAACCTCGTCCCTTACCTGGTTAAATATCTTTACTACAGAAGCCTTTGCGTTCTTAGGGAATCCAAAGATAGCGTGAGCGTCTCTCGGGATGGCGTTACGCTTGTTGCCACCGTCTATCTCATAGAGTTCTATGCGGTGCTTGTCCAGAACCTTGTAAAGGAAACGCATAAGCTGCTGGTTTGCGTTCACGCGGTTCTTGTTTATATCGTCTCCGCTGTGGCCGCCCATGCTGCCGAAAACCCTTACCTTATATTTGAGGTAATCCTTGGTCTGAGGCACTGGCTTATAGGTAAATACAGCAGTGGTATCTATACCGCCGTTGCAGCCAATATAAAGATCTCCCTCGTCCTCGGAATCAAGATTAAGGAGAATCTTTCCAGTTGCAAAGCCAGGTTCCAGAGCCTCTGCTCCGTCCAGTCCGGTCTCCTCAGAGATTGTGAACAGAGCCTCCAGTTTGCCGGTCTTCATCTTAGGGTCTATCAGAGCCGCCAGCTGAGCAGCCATTCCAATACCGCAGTCTGCTCCCAGAGTGGTATCCTTGGCTATCATCCAGCCATCCTCAATGCAGTATTTGATAGGATCCTTGGCAAAGTCATGCTTGACACCCTGGTTCTTCTCGCAAACCATATCCGAATGGCTCTGCATTATGATGGTAGGAACCTTCTCCATTCCCTTGTCTGCCTTCTTGGTAAGAAGGACGTTGCCCACCTTGTCTTTCTTTGCTCCGAGTTTGTGCTTCTTGCCGAAATCCAGAAGCCATTTGATTATTTTTTCCTCGTGACCGCTCTCGCGGGGAACAGTTGTAATCTCCTTGAAGATTTCAAGAACTTTCTTGCTGTCCATAGCTATGTGTTTTATGTTTATTTATGTAATCTTCTGATTGAAGCCTACTTGCCGTTTTTAAGCTGACGCTCCAGATCTGCCACGTAACGCCTTATGTTGCGGTCTGTATCTATGAGGTCTGAAACGGTGCTGCAAGCATGCAGAACAGTGGCGTGGTCTTTTCCTCCCATCTGGCTGCCAATGGAAGCCAGAGAAGTCTTTGTCAGATTGCGGACAAGATACATGGTAATCTGGCGGGCCTGCACAATCTCCCTCTTGCGGGTCTTGGAAACTATTATGTCCGGCGTAATCTTGAAATAGTCGCACACGGTGTTGCGGATTCTCTCCAGAGAAATCTCGGAAGCGTCCACGTTTACAATCTGCTGGGTAACCTTCTTGGCAAGATCCAGTGTAATGTTCTCCTTGTTGAAAGTAGAGTGGGCAAGAAGCGTAAGAATAGTTCCCTCAAGCTCCCTGACACTTCCCGTTACCTTGGATGCAAGATAATTGACCACTTCTTCCGGAAGGACAATTCCCTCGTTGGCGCTCTTTGCCTTTATGATTTTGACCCTGGTATCGTAATCCGGAGTAAGGATTTCTGCGGTGAGCCCCCATTTGAACCTCTGTATCAGCCTTGTCTCCATGTCCTGAAGATTGCCCGGAGCCACATCGGAGGTGAGAATCAGCTGCTTGCCGGCCTGCTGCAAATGGTTGAATATATGGAAGAAAGCATTCTGGGTACCACTTCTTCCCTTGAATTCCTGAACATCATCCAGAATCAGCACGTCTATCTGCTCGTAGAAATGCAGAAAATCCGGAATCTTGTTTCCCACATAAGCGTTCTGATACTGGGTCTTGAATGTATTCGCGCTCACATAGAGAACTATCTTGTCTGGGTGCAGCTCCTTGACTTTCAGACCTATCGCCTGAGAAAGATGGGTTTTGCCCAATCCAGAACCGCTATGGATGAACAAAGGGCAGAACGGATTGTTGCCCGGAGCGGCTGAAACCCTCTCTCCTGCGCTTCTTGCAAGGCGGTTGCACGGACCCTCTATGAAATTCTCAAAAGAGTACTTTGGATTGAGGTTAGGGTTAATGGTCAGCTTCTGGATTCCCGGAATCACAAACGGATTGATAGGCTCTTTCTCGTTCCTCGGGAAAGCAATCGGAGGATTGCCGGCTACTTCCAATGTCTGGTGCGGATAAGCAATGGTGCTGTTTACAAACCTGATGTTGTAGAAGAGGTTCACCTTGTCCCCGATAACCCTTTTCAGAGTCTTGCCCAGTATATCCACCAGCGGCATTTCCTCCAGATGATGCATGTGCGCGTCTGAAGGAACTTCAATGGTAAGGTCAGAGTTTATCAGGGATACAGGCTTGACAGGCAGGAACCATTTCTGGAACACAGCCTCAGGAACGTTGCTCTCTATGATCTGGAGACAACGCTTCCACACCTCTATGTGATTACTCTCGCCCATCAAGTTGAATGATATCAGAAAAAAAAAGCGCCGTGGTTTGGCAGAACAAAAATGGTAAATAAAAAGTTAAAAAAAAATATCCTCAGCTCTTGTTTTTTTGAAGACAAATATAAGAGCCCTTAAAATCAGTGCGAAATAATTTACTGTTTTGCAAAACACTTCAGATCAGGCCTATGCGCGATATTGCGCAGTTAAAAGCCTAATCAGAACACACTTACTTTGATATATTTTTTTGGATTATCCTTTATCTTTTTTACCAGACCGTCTATCTCGTTCAACAGACTGTCTACGGAATTATGCAAATCGTCGCTTCCCATCAGCTTTCCGGTGGTGGAATTCGGACTCTGCAGCTTCTCCAGCATGACATTCAGCTTGTCCACCGTCTCCTGTAAACGGACAGCGGACAGATTTTCAGCGGTTTTATTGACATTGGCAATGGCTCCCTTTAGGTCTCCGTCAGGAGCGCTCAAATCCTGCGTAAGGACATTAATATTCTTCAGCGATGAGGACAGATCCGGAGTCATGCCGTTGAGCGAGGCGGAAAGCCTCTGAATGTTAGCCAGGGAGGCATCCAGCCTTTTTAGCGATGAATGAAGGCTCATCCTGGCGGAAGAATCCAGGGTCTGGTTTACGGAAACCAGAACGGAATTCAGGTTATCCACCGTTTCCTCCAGCTTGTCCTTGAGAGGCCCCATGTAGCCGTAAAGCACGCTGAGCATATCTGGAACGCTCTTTCCCTTTAAGGTGTCTCCGTTTCTGGCCTCTATCGGAGATTCTCCAAGAGCCAGCCTCATAGCCTTGCCTCCCAGCAGATTAGAGCTGTAAACCTCCGCCCTTGTATCTATCGGTATCAGATAATCGTTTGTAACATTGAAACTTACAAGGAAACTGTCTCTTACCGGATCCAGCTTTATCTTCTCTATGGTACCCACCTTGAATCCTCTGATATAGATTGGCGATGTAGGTGCAAGTCCCTCAACTTCCGGAAGATAAGTATGATAAACGTTTCTCTTTTTGAAGAGATCATAACCCTTGAGGAAGTTCAGGGCAAGGAACAGCGCCACGCCCATTACAATAACGAAAATGCCTATCTTCTGGCTACTGGATATTTTCATACTCGTAAATTATCTGCTTACAATTTTACCATTTTTTATCCCGATAATGAAGGCCTGCGAGAATTTTTTTCTCACATCTCCCAAAATCGCCGCAGCCTCGTGCCTGGTAGCATAGTCTCCGTAGTGATACTTGTAAAAACCTTTTTCATAAATGCTCTGCACGCCTTTAAGACCCTTAAACTCAGAAGAATTGGACTTGAGTTTCTTTTTGGCCGCCATAATCTGAATGGAGTAACGGGTATTTTCCTCAGCGACAGTCTTAGGCTGAGTTTCTGTCTGCTGCTGAAGGTCAGGCTCTGTCTTTACCTCTGGTTCAGTCACTTGAGAGTCATCTGGCTTGACTTCTGCCTCTTCTTCAAGGGAATTGCCGTAGCGGCTGCTGTAATCATCGCAGTATCTGGTGAAAGCATCCGCAAGGCGGCGGGCGATTTTCTGCTGGCCTTCCTGGGTGGTGATTTTTGATTTATCGCTGAGATTTGTCAAAAAGCCTATCTCTGTGAGCACAGAAGGCATGGTGGTTCTCCAGAGCACCAGGAATCCGGCCTGCTTTACACCCCTGTTTACAGATACAGGACCTTTGCGGTACTCGTCCTGGATAAATGAGGCAAACCTTATGCTCTGCTCCGAATAAGCGTTCTGCAGCAAAGAGAATATAATATAGGATTCCGGAGAATCCGGGTTGAAGCCCTCGTACTTTGTTGTGTAGTCGTCCTCCATCTTGATAACGGCGTTCTCCCTCTTGGACACCTCAAAATTCTTGTCGCTCACATGGGAACCCATTGTGAAGGTCTCGCTGCCAGACGGTAAAACGGATGGATTGGCGTTTACGTGGATGGACAGGAACAGGTCCGCCTTGTTGCGGTTGGCTATGTCCGCCCTCTCCGCCAGGGGAATAAACACATCCCTCTTCCTTGTGTATATGACTTTTACGTCCGGATGCTCTTCTTCAATTATCTTTCCGAGCTTGAGGGCAACTGACAGGACAATGTTCTTCTCACTGTATTTGCGGTCCTTGCTCATACAGCCGTGATCGTGGCCGCCGTGCCCAGGATCCAGAACCACGCACTTTATCTTTCCGGAATTGTTCTGGGCATAAAGCGGCAAAAAGGCAGCAATAGCCAAAACAGCCATAACAGTAAGTGCCATCTGCCTTATGCCTTTCATCAGAGCCATATAGTATCAGTTTGATAAATCAGTAACAAAAATATTGCTACATTTGTACTTTGCTGACAAATTTACAAATAAAAGCTTAAAACAGACCTTTGAAGGTATGTCTATAGGGAGAATCATAAGGAAAACCTGCAATGTGGCGTTAGGCATCGTGCTGCTGGCCTCTATGTGGGGCTTCACTCCAAAGAAGCCTCATGGCGCACAGGGGCGTTTCCATATGTTCGGACTAAAAGACACTATCCCGGTTCTGGATACCATATCTGTAAAAGACAGCCTGGGGAAGGATTCCATCAAGCTGGGAGATTCCACGATGATTGTGGATTCATCCCTGATTTCCACCCTCAAGCAGCCAGTATTTTCCACCGGCAGAGACTCCAGCGTAGAGATTCTGACAGACGGCAAGCGAATGCTCTATTACTATGGAGACGTTACCGTCACATACGGAGACATATCCATAAAGGCAGACTACATTGCCTACAATGTCCAGACAAAGACCGTGTTTGCAAAAGGTCTCCCTGATTCCTCCGGAGTTGTAAAGGGTCTTCCGGAACTCAAGGAAGGTAAGAACACCTACACAATGGAGAGCGTGTACTATAACTTCGACACCAAGAAGGCCAAGATCAAGAACATGATGACCCAGGAGGGAGAGGGCAACATAAAGGGCAAGTATATAAAGAAGATGGCGGACAACTCAATCAACATCGCCAGAGGCATTTACACTACTTGCGACGCCGAGCATCCGCACTTCTACCTTCAGATGACCACTGCAAAAGTTATCAATGATGGTCCTGTGAAGAAGACCGTATTCGGTCCGGCATATACTGTTATAGAAGACGTGCCAACTCCATTTGCCCTTCCGTTCGGATTCGTGCCGAGAATAAGCAACAGAAGCGGAGGCGTTCTTTTCCCGACATACGGGGAGGAAACAGCCAGAGGTTTCTATCTCAGGGGATTGGGCTATTACTTCGTTTTTGGGGACCATCTGGATCTGGCGGCAACAGTAGACATCTATACCAGAGGTTCCTGGGCAACAAATATTAACACTAGATACGCAAAGAGATACAAATATACTGGCAATCTCTCAGGAGTCTATTCAGTTGATATAACTGGAGAAAAGCACCAGCCGGACTATGCCAAGAGCAAGAACTTCTCCCTTAACTGGAGCCACAACCAAGATTCCAAATCCAGACCCGGAACCACATTCAGGGCATCGGTGAACTTCTCCTCTCCGTCCAACAGCCGTTACAACTCCACTACCATAAATCAGGCTCTGACCAACCAGATTTCATCCTCAATTTCATACGGAAAGTCCTGGACAGGAAGACCGTTCTCTCTGAGTGTCAATGCTCTGCACAACCAGAACTCCAGAGACAGCTCTTATGCGGTAACCTTCCCTAACCTAACCTTTACCCTCAGCAGAATCAACCCGTTCAAGAGGAAGGTAATGATAGGAAAAAGGAAGTTTTATGAAGATATAACGTTCAACTACTCTGCTCATTTTGACAACAAGATAAACTTCAAGAGTTCAGAGGTGGGCAAACCGGATTTCTTCAAGAAGATGCGCAACGGAATGCAGCACACCTTCAATATCGGACTTCCGACCTTTACTCTTCTTAAGTACATACAGGCTTCTCCTGGAGTTAATTACGGAATGAACTGGTATTTCTCGGATGCAACGCAGTATTACGATACACGTACCAAGAGGGCTGTCACAGAGTATTCAGATCCGTTCAGCACTTTCGGAATGACACAGACCTCCAGTTTCAGCCTGTCCCTCAACACCAGAATCTACGGTCTGTTTAACTTCGGTAAGAATAGCAAGCTCCAGGCTATGAGGCACATCATTACTCCAAGCGTGAGCTTCAGCTATATGCCGGAACTGGGCACCAGGGCAAACGGCTACCGTACTTACGAGTATGTGGACATGGATGGTAAAACCCATTCAGTTGTTTACAACAAGTACGCCGGCCAGCTCTACTCTCCTCCTGGACAAGGCAAAAGCGCAAGCATGAGCTTCAGCTTCGGCAATACGCTGGAAGCCAAGATAAAATCGCAGAGGGACACTACTGGAAAAGGTGTAAAGAAAATCAAGCTGATAGACCAGCTCAACATTGGAGGGTCTTACAATTTCCTGGCGGATTCCATGAAGCTTTCCAACATTTCTGTAAACATGACAACTACGGTATTCGGCAAGCTGGGCATATCCGGAAACATGACTCTTGACCCTTATGCAATCAACGAGAGGGGGCAGCGCTATAACAAGCTGATGATCACCCAGAAAGGATTCAAACCGTTCAGATTGACCGGTGCCAGCATGTCCACGTCATACACCTTCCAGGGAGAGGGAAAGAGCCGTTGGGGATCTGATTATCATCAAGAGGGAGGAACAGGCCCTATCCAGCCAACCAGAGCCGGAACAAACTCATCATCTTCATCTTACCAAAGAATGTACTATCATCCTGTTACAGGAGAATATATACCAGGCGGTTGGGTTTACTATTATGACCCGAATATGCCGTGGAGTGTAAATCTGAACTACAGCTATTCCTTCTACCGCTCCTATCAGTACAGTAACAATCAGCTTGTTACCAAGAACAACCATGCCATGACTCTGGGTATCAGCTCTCAGTTGAGAATTTACAAAGACCTTAACGTTTCTTTGAATACCGGTGTAGATCTTACCAAAATGCAGCTTACCACAACCCAACTTTCCGGCTCGTTCAGTCTGCATTGTTTCAATATCTCCTTCTCCTGGATTCCGAATGGAAAATGGGAAAGCTGGAGTTTCAGGATAAGTGCCAACGCCTCGTCCCTGGCAGACCTGCTTCAGTTCAAGAAGAACGCAAGCTACTGGGACAACAGCAGTTATTAAATATTCTCAGATGACAGACAACAGACTCGCTTACCTTAAGCTCCTGGCTGGAAAATTTCCCTCCGCAGCTTCCGCAGCTTCGGAGATCATGAACCTTAAGGCCATTTTGAGCCTTCCTAAGGGAACCGAGCATTTTCTGGCTGATATCCACGGAGAATGGGAAGCTTTTCTTCATGTACTCAAGAACGCTTCCGGGAGTATCCGGGAGAAAGTAACTTTCCTGTTCAAGGACAGTATGTCTGAAGATGAGATTAACAGCCTCTGCACCCTTATCTATTATCCGGAAGAAAGCATCTATCTCAAGAAAAGTGAACTTGCCGGTAAAGACAGTCCTGAAGAAGAGTTAGACAGCTGGTATCTTTCCACAATTACAAACCTGATAAAAGTCTGCCGCAAAGCCGGAGAAAAGTACACGCGTTCCAAAGTCAGAAAAGCCCTGCCTCCGCAATACAGCTACATAATGCTGGAAATCATGCACGAGAATTCCGCAGACGCTAACAAGGCAGATTATCTCCAAAGCATTTTCAAGGCAATTCTGGAGTCTGGACAGGCAGAAGACTTCATAATTTCATTTGCCCGCACAATACAGCGTCTGGTCATTGATCATCTCCACATAGTTGGAGACATTTATGACAGGGGACCGGGAGCGGAAGTCATAATGGACAGGCTTATAAAATACCATCATGTAGACATTCAGTGGGGAAATCACGACATTCTCTGGATGGGAGCGGCCAACGGCAACCTTGCCTGCATAGCCAATGTCATCAGGATTTCACTCAGATACGCCAATCTGGACACTCTCGAGAACGGCTATGGCATAAACATTCTGCCATTGGCCATCTTTGCCAGGGAGACCTATTCAGGCACCTCTCTGGACGCATTCATGCCTAAAAAGGGAAAGGGCGGAAGCGAGAATTATGACGAGAATGAAACCCTCCTGGTGGCGATGATGCACAAGGCCATTTCCATTATCCAGTTCAAGCTTGAGTATCAAATCATAAGGCGGCATCCGGAATACCAGATGGAAAGCCGTAACCTTCTGCACACCATAGCTGATAAGGAATCCCCTACAGTTACTTCTGCAGACCCGTATTCCTTGACTGCGGAGGAGGAGAAAGTAATCACAGACCTGGCTTCCTATTTCAGCAGAAGCGAACGCCTTCAGAGGCATGCGGACTTCCTCTACAAGGTAGGGCGCATGTACCTGTGCTGCAACAATAACCTTCTGTTCCACGCTTCTGTTCCCCTAAATGAGGACAAGACCTTCAGGCAGGTCCTGGTTCCAAACGGCGAGAAAGGAAAATACGTCCGCCTGAGAGGAAAGGCTCTCTATGACAAAATAGACTCCGTTGTCAGAAAAGCCAGAAATGAATACCTGGAAGCAGGTAAGAACAAGTTCTCCAAAGTCAATTCAGACCTCAACGACTACTTCTGGTATCTGTGGTGCGGACCGGATTCTCCGCAATTTGACAAGAGTGCGATGACAACCTTTGAAAGATACTTCAATCCGGACAAGTCCACTCATCACGAAGAAAAGGGTTATTATTACAAATACAGGACAGAAAGCGCTGTCTGCGACATGATTATGGATGAGTTCGGCATAGGAGGCCCGGATGCGCATATAATCAACGGTCATGTGCCCGTAAAGGCCAAGGAGGGAGAGCTCCCTATCAAGGCAGACGGAAAACTTATGGTAATAGACGGAGGCTTCAGCCGGGCATACCAGTCCAGTACAGGAATTGCCGGCTATACCCTGGTTTTCAATTCTCAGGGGATGCATATCGTTAAACTGAGCCCTTTTACCAACGCCGCCAGCGCTGTTGTTAACCACGACGATATAGACAGCGTAACCGTGGTCAACTCGTCGGCTTCCCACAGAATGAGGGTAAGGGATACCGACAACGGGCGCTTGATTCAAGGTCAGGTGGACGACCTTACAGACCTGCTTCAGGCATATAAAAACGGAACAATTCAAGAAAAGATATGAAACGGATGATTGTAGCCCCATCGATGCTTTCTGCAGACTTTGCCAATCTTGCAAAGGACATAGAGCTTGTTAATGCCAATGCGGACATTATCCATCTGGATATAATGGACGGAGTTTTCGTTCCAAACATCTCATACGGAACTCCGGTAATCAAAGCCATCTGCAAAGGAGCCACAATTCCAGTGGAAGCTCACCTGATGATAGTTGAGCCACAGAAATTCTTTGAGGACTACAGGAAGATGGGAGTGGGTTCCATCAGCGTCCATTACGAGGCATGCACACATCTGGACCGTACCGTAAACAGAATCAGGGAACTGGGCATGAAGGCAGGCGTGGCAATCAATCCCCACACTAACGTAAATCTGCTAGAAGACATTGTACGCATCTGCGATTATATCCTGGTAATGAGCGTGAACCCGGGCTTCGGGGGCCAGAGCTACATTCCGTATTCAACGGAAAAAATCGCCGAGCTTAAAAAGATCATAGAAAAGAACAATCCTGCATGTCTGATTGAGGTTGACGGCGGAGTTACCACAGAGAACATAGGGGAGATTGCAAATGCCGGGGCCGATGTGGTTGTGGCTGGCAGTGCTGTCTTCGGTGCAAAAGATCCCGCCCAGGCCATCAAGATTCTTCAGGGCAAACTTACTGCCTGACAGCACATTCTATCGAAAAGCATTTTTTCAGGTAAAACTTTCCTCAGAGCCTGTGGCCGCCCATGGCCACATGAATGGGAGGGGCCCATCTTTGATGGGAGGGATGAGCGTAGCGAAGGCGAGAGAAAAGGTTTTGCCTGAATAAAATGGCTTTACTTGATTGTGGCTATGACAGTTTGGCAGGCACGGACCTTATCGCCTTCCTTTACGAGAATCCCGGACCCGAGAGGCAGGAAGAAATCCACCCTGCTGCCAAACTTGATGAAACCCATCTGCTGGCCGGCGGCAACAATGTCTCCTTCCTTTGCATAGCAGACAATGCGGCGGGCCACATA
>JAFZMA010000082.1 GCA_017551215.1 Bacteroidales bacterium
ATTCCGTATGTGTCTGTTACAAAGCGGTTCCCCATGACATGGTCGAAATGTCCGTGGGTGCACAGCAGCTTTACCGGTTTCAGGTTGTTTTCAGAGATGTACTGCTGCAGTCTTTCACCCTCCCTTTTCCTGCTTATTCCGGGATCCACAATCACGCACTCTTTGCTTTCGTCGGAGAGAACATAGCAGCACTCTCTCAGATCGTTGAAATAAAACTGTTTTACCGTTATCATATTTTGTCTTGTTTTCCGCTTCTGGCAACTCCCGAGAGCATTGGAACAAAGCTCATTCGGGAGATGTTCCGTCCGGTGAATTTCCCGTCCGGATTTCTGGTTATCACCTTAAGTATCTGTTTCCTTTCAGATGGATTCTCGCTGCTTTCCTCGTCTACCGGAATAACCATCTTTCCGCCAGGAGCAAGCTGGCGCATAAGGGCTTCCGGAAGGGAAGGGGCTCCGCAGGTTACTATGATTCCGTCAAATGGCGCCAGGTTTTCCAGCCCCGCAAATCCATCGCCGAGGAAAAGATGGATTTTGCCGCTCTCTGCACGGTTGTCCGTTATGGCAGAAAATTCCTCATCGGGGAAAAAGTATCCGGCTTCCGCGAGGTTGGATATTGCGCGCCTGAAAAGCTCCTCCTGCCTTTCTACGGAAAAGACCTCCGCGCCAAGGTAGAACAGCACGGCAGTCTGGTATCCGCATCCGGTTCCGATTTCCAGAATCCTGTCTCCGGGCTTAAAGTCCAGAAGCTGTGTCTGAAGGGCTACGGTGGATGGCTGGGATATGGTCTGGCCGGCGTCTATGGCTACGGGCATGTCCTTGTAAGCCAGTTCCTCCAGCCCATCCTGAACAAACAGGTGGCGAGGCACGGAACCTATGGCTTTCATGACTTTTTCGGAGAAAAGACCTGACCGTGAAAGCTCCTCAACAAGCAGCCTTCTTCTTCCCTGAAAAACCAGCGTGTCTTTTTTCTCTTCCATTATCTTTCCAACCTTCTGGCAAATTTACGGAATCTGCCGTGATATTATTACGAAAAATATTTTCAATTAACTGCTGACAGATTCCGGAGATTATTGTTAAATTTGCTTAAACTTCAATCAAGAGCTATGCATATCGGAATCGCAGGAAACATTGGCAGCGGAAAGACTACTCTCACAGGGCTGCTTGCAAAGAACCTGGGTTGGACCCCTAAGTATGAACCGGTTGAGAACAACCCTTATCTGGAAGACTTTTACCAGGACATGCCACGCTGGTCTTTCAATCTTCAGATATATTTTCTGAACAAAAGATTTCAGGAGGTGGTGAACATCCGCAACTCCAAGGACAATGTCATCCAGGACAGGACAATTTATGAGGATTCCTGCGTGTTTGCGCCTAATCTCCACAAGATGGGCCTTATGCCGACAAGAGACTACGACAATTACAAGGATCTGTTCTCCCTGATGATTTCCCTTGTGCAACCGCCTGATCTGATGATATACCTGCGTTCTTCCATTGAGCATCTTGTGTCCAATATCCAGAAGAGGGGTCGCAAGTACGAGGAAGGAATACGTCTGGACTATCTCAAGGGCCTGAACGATCTGTATGAGGAATGGGCTGCCACCTACAAAGACGGCAAGCTTCTGATTATAGACGTGGACAAGCTTGATTTCCAGAATAATCCTAAAGACCTGAGTACAATCATAGATGCCATCCAGGCAGAGCTTGGCGGCTTGTTCTCGGATAAATAAACGCTTATTTCTTCAGCCAGTTTTCCGGATTTTGCTTCTGGGTTCCCATCCAGAGCTCGAAGTGCATTTCCGTGCTTTCCTGATTGCTGTCTATGGTTCCGATTACGGAGCCCTGGGATACTTTTTGTCCGCTCTTTACGCTGACTTTGCCCAGCTTGCAGTAGAATGTGAAGAATTTTCCGTGCTCAACCAGCACGCAGTTGCTGTAGCCCGGGATGACGATAATCTGCTTAACCACACCCTCGAACACGCAC
>JAFZMA010000083.1 GCA_017551215.1 Bacteroidales bacterium
ACAATCATCTGGGCAAAGTAAATGGCAGACAGGTTTCCGGACATGACGCTAACAATGCCTTCCGGAGTAGAAAGCGCTTCCATCGTAAGATTCCCGCCAACGGCTGCCGCGGCAAACGCCACTATAGTGGAAAGGAGTCCGCCAACAAAGAACATGACCAGGAGAATAAGGAGGCTGCCTCCGATTCCCGGCCTGTAGTATTTTGGTTTTGAGAAAAAGCCCATAATTTTCTTGCTCAGCGATGAGAATTGTATTAAAACAGTGGGGAAGGATAGGTTCCGTCTTCTGCCATTTCCTGCAGGCGGGCAACGACTTTAGCTCTGTCCTCCTTGTAAGTAACACCAAACCAGGCAGATGGAGTAGAGAGAACCTTGACCTTGGCCTTGCCTTCCTGAATCATTGTGCTGACAACGGAAGGTACAAAGAACTCCTTCTTTGGCTCGTCTATGTTCTGCTTCAGGAACTTCTTGAACAGGACATCTGACTCTTCCATGTAGTCTTGGGTGAATCCCCACATGTTCATGGACGTACAGGTCTTTGGAGCGAGCTCATGCTCAATGCCTTCCATGTTTTCTCCCAGAATCTTGCGACCCTGACGGCGGATGTTGCCGTGCTCCTCCACCTTTACCAGATGGTCTTTGCTGTCCAGCGTACAGATTCCTCTGGACACGCTTCCGGATTCGGACAGGGTGTTGCTCAGGTAGAAACCAACCATGCAGAATTTGCCAGTCTCGCCTTTCTTTATCCGGCTCAGATAACGGGCCAGACATTCAAAAGACTCCCTTCCGTAGAAGTCGTCTGAGTTAATGACAGCAAACGGCCTTGTAATCACGTCTTTAGCGGAAAGGACCGCCTGGCCTGTACCCCATGGCTTCTCCCTCGGAGTCTTTGGCGCAAAGCCCTTAGGAAGATGATCCGGCTCCTGGGTGACTATAGTGTATTTGATTTTGCCTTTGAATTTGGACGCAACCTTCTCCTCAAACTCTTCCCTGAACTTTTCCCTTACCACAAACACAACGTCTGCAAACCCTGCCAAGATAGCATCGTAAATGGAAAAATCCATGATAGTCTCGCCTTTAGGTCCCACTCCGTCAAGCTGTTTGAGGCCTCCGTACCTGCTGCCCATTCCGGCAGCCATAATCAGAAGTGTCGGTTTCATTATATTTTATAAATTTGTAACGTTTTCGTGGTGCAAAGATAGTGCAAGCCGAGCGAAAAGCAAACTTGTTTGCTTATCCGAGGCGCCGCCTATCTTGCGAGCGAAGCGAGAAATTAGTGCAAGCCGAGCGAAAAGCAAACTATGTAGTTAAAATGAGCTTCTTTGGCAGATTAAGCGAGAATCCCGGATTCCGGAAGGTCTTCAAGGTATTGAAGAACAAGTATTTCATTGTCACGGCAGCGTTCCTGATATGGATACTTTTCTTCGACACCAACAATCTTGTCTCCTGGTACCGAGACCTCAAGCAGCTCGCCTGGCAGAATCGCCAGAAAGTCTATTACCAGAATGCCATAAAGCAGGCGGACGAGAAACTCAACGAGCTTACCTCCAACAAGGACTCACTGGAAAAGTTTGCCCGCGAACAATACCTCTTCCACGAATCCGGAGAGGATGTCTATGTTGTGGAAGGCTCAGAGTCAGAAGATTAGCCCCGTATAATTCTGAGGCGTGATGGAAAGCATTTCTTTCTTTACGCTTTCTTTTATTTTAAGCCCTTTCACAAACTCGGCGATGCTTTCTCTTGTAACCTTGGTGTTTACCCTGGTCAGCTCTTTCAGAGTCTCGTAAGGGTGAGGGTAGCCCTCCCTGCGGAGGATGGTCTGAAGCGCTTCTGCCACCACAGCCCAGTTGTCCTCCAGATCTGAATTCAGCTTTTCACTGTTGAGTATCAGCTTGTTCAGGCCTTTCCTCAGCGATTTAAGAGCTATGAGTGTATGTCCCACAGGGACGCCCACGTTCCTGAGAACCGTGGAATCTGTAAGGTCTCTCTGCATCCTGGAAACCGGGAGTTTGGAACTCAGATGCTCGAAAACTGCATTCGCCACTCCAAGGTTTCCCTCCGCGTTCTCGAAGTCGATAGGGTTGACCTTGTGCGGCATCGCTGAGGAACCCACTTCTCCCGCCTTGATTTTCTGCTTGAAGTATTCCATTGAGATGTAGGTCCAGACATCGCGGCAGAGGTCTATCAGTATAGTGTTGATTCTCTTGAGATTATCGAAAAGGGCAGCAAGATTGTCGTAATGCTCTATCTGGGTTGTAGGATATGAGCGCACAAGACCGAATGCTTCCTTCTGGAAGACAGTGGCAAACTTGTTCCAGTCTATATCCGGATAGGCTACCTTGTGGGCGTTCATTCCTCCGGTAGCGCCTCCGAACTTGGAGCAGTAAGGGATAGTCTTCAAGAGCTTAAGCTGCTTGTCCAGCCTCTCCGTAAACACCTTGATTTCCTTGCCAAGGCGGGTAGGGGATGCCGGCTGACCGTGCGTATGAGCCAGCATCGGAACATCTTTCCACTCCTTTGCAAAGCCCTCAAGGATAGCCTTTACACCCTTCAGTTCAGGCAGATACACGCCTTCCACCGCCTCTTTCAGACTCAGCGGAACGGCCGTGTTGTTAATGTCCTGGCTGGTGAGTCCAAAGTGCACGAACTCGCTGAACCTTTCAATCTTCAGCCTCTTGAACTCCTCCTTTATGAAATACTCTACAGCCTTAACATCGTGATTGGTAATCTTCTCGATATCTTTCACTTTGGCCGCCTGCTCAACCGTCAGTCTCTCATATATTTTCCTCAGCGATGCGAACTTGCCCTTAGGGAAGCCTTTGAGCTGAGGAAGAGGGATGTTGCACAGGGCGATGAAATACTCGATCTCCACTCTGACGCGATAACGGATGAGCGCGTATTCAGAAAAATAATCGCTGAGGATTTCTACTTTGTCACGATATCTGCCGTCTATCGGAGAAACGGC
>JAFZMA010000084.1 GCA_017551215.1 Bacteroidales bacterium
CACTCAGGATGTTTCTTACGACGAGCTCTGGAAACAGGTAGAGGAAGCGGAACGCAAAGACCACCCCAAGACAGTGGTGGAAATCTGCGACAAGATACTCTCCAAAGCCCGCACTGAAGGCAACAAGGGGCAGTTGCTGAAAGCCTATTTCTATAGGGTAGACAACAAGTTGCGGATTACCCCGGATACACTCTATGCCAACATCGCTGAGTTGGAGAAAATGGCGGCTGAAGAAAAGGATCCAGCCACCAAGATGGTGCTACACAGCTGTCTTGGAACCATTTACGCAAACTATGCCAGTTCCAACAGTTGGGATCTGGCTAAACGCACCAACGTGGAAGGTGGAGAGGACACCAATGATATAGAGCAGTGGGGAAGCGTAAAGTTCACCCAGACCATTCTTGATAATGTAAACGCATCGCTGAGCGATATAGAGATTCTGAGAAAAACGGACAACAAGGCGTTTGTCCCGTTTGTAATGCAAAGAGCAGACGGCAAATACTACAATCACGATCTTCTCCATATTATAGTCAACAGGGCTTACAAAAGTCTTGGCGCCGCCAGTTCCATTGCAAAAGACAAGAAGGCCATAAAGCAAAGGTCCAACAAGGTTTGGGAAGATGCCATTGACAGTTACCGGAAAGCTTCCGAAACAGAGGCCTATATCCTTACGTCTCTGACTTATATAGATATACAAAGCCTTAGCAGGGAGAAAAGGATAGAGGCTCTGGAGAAGCTGGAAAAGGAAGTGGAGGCAAACCCTCTGAGCACGGAAGTGCTGATTGAGCTGGCACAGTCCTATACCGGAAAGAATCCTTCCAAGGCTATGGAGCTCTGCGATAAGGGACTGGCTGCATATCCATCCTACAAAAGAACGGAATATCTGACAAGGATCAAGAACACAATTCTCAGCCCTAAGGCAAATCTCAATCTTCCATCTTACGGCTACACAGGAGACAAAAAGGACGTTTATCTGACTCACAAGAATCTGGACCAGGTTACTGTCATTTTCTACAGGATACCGGAATCTATCCAGAAGATTATCAACGAGAAAGGCATTTATAAACTGGAAAAGTCAGACCTCAAAAAATGCACACAGTATTCAAGCCAGACCTTTGCCATAAACAGGCCTGCAGACTACAAGGAAGTTCAGGAAAAGATTGTTGTGGAAATACCTTCCGAGCCGGGACTTTACACATCCAAGCTGATTGCCGGAAAGGAAGAGATTTTCAACTGGAACCTGATGAGTGTAGGAAAGATTAAACTGGTTTACACCTCATGGGAGCCGGGCAAACTGGAAGTTATTGCAGTTGACCGACTTAGCGGCCAGCCTATGGAAGGCGTGTCCGTAACAATGACAGAAGATCCTGACAGGAATGTCGGCAGCAAAAAGGTAACTGTGCTTAAGACCGGCAAAGATGGAAAAGTGGTGTTTAGCAGCGGGGATCCAAAAGTTTACAACAGATATGTAACCCTGAAGGCGGCATTGGGAGATGATACCTACATGCCACCTGTAAGCACAAGCATAGCAAGCGGATATCAGGACCTGACCCACTACGCAAACGGACAGATAAACTTGATTACGGACAGGGCCATCTACCACCCAGGACAGAAGGTTTACGTAAAAGGTTTGTCTTTCTATGAAAAAGGAGACGATGCAAAGGTAAGGGAAGGCGAGAAGCTGATTGTTGAGCTTATTAACTCCAACCGTGAGTCCGTAGA
>JAFZMA010000085.1 GCA_017551215.1 Bacteroidales bacterium
AAGGCATGAGACAGTCTTTCCAGTAATCGTAATGGGTCACCCTCCTCAGCGATGCCTCGATTCCCCCGATAACCACAGGGATATCCGGATATAACTGCTTGAGTATCTTTGTATAGACGGTTACTGCATAGTCCGGCCGGAAACCGGCTGCTCCACCGGGAGTATAGGCATCGTTGCTTCTTAGGCGCTTGAAGGCAGTGTAATGATTGACCATGGAATCCATGGCTCCGGCGGAAACGCCGAAGAAAAGACGTGGTGGGCCAAGTTTCTTAAAGTCCCTAAGGTCATCCCTCCAGTTAGGCTGCGGCACCACGGCAACCTTATAGCCCTCTCTCTCCAGCACTCTGGCTATCACCGCAGTACCGAAAGACGGATGGTCTACGTACGCGTCTCCGGAGAAGAGGATTATGTCTGCCTGTTCCCACCCCAGGCGGCGCATCTCGTCTCTGGTTGTGGGAAGAAAAGCCATATTTCTATATGAAGAAGGATGCATCTACATTCTTTCAGGAAGACGGATTCCGAGGATATCCATTCCCTTTACCAGAGTCTTGGCCACGGCAGAGGCGATTGCCAGCCTCTGGCAGCGGATGTCCGCGTTCTCCTCCTTCAGGATGGAGAAATCGTGGTAATACTGGTTGAACTCCTTTGCCAGATCGTAGCAATAGTTAGCCACCAGTGCCGGACTCATGGCGTCTCCCGCCTCGCGGATCTTGTCCGGGAAGGAGGCCAATATCTTTACAAGCTCTATCTCCTTGCCGTTCAGAAGCGCCGGATCGGAAACATACGGCTTGTCCTTTGCTCTTCTGAGTATGGACTTGATTCTGGCGTGGGTATACTGAATGAAAGGACCGGTATTGCCATTGAAATCTATGCTCTCCTTAGGGTTGAAGAGCATCTTCTTCCTCGGATCTACCTTGATAATGAAATACTTGAGTGCTCCCTGCCCCAGCATTTCAAAGAGCTCTTCCTTTTCCTTCTCATCCATATCGCTGAGCTTGCCAAGTTCAAGGGAATTCTCCTTGGCAGTCTCGTACATGGTCTGAAGGAGATCATCAGCATCCACTACGGTGCCCTCTCTGGATTTCATCTTGCCCTCTGGGAGTTCCACCATTCCGTAAGACATGTGGTAGATGGAGTCCGCCCACTTGAAGCCGAGTTTGGAGAGTATGAGCTTAAGCACCTGGAAATGGTAATTCTGCTCATCTCCCACAACATAGACCATCTGGTCGAACTTGTATGCCTTGTACCTTTCCTGGGCAGTTCCAATGTCCTGAGTCATGTAGACAGAAGTGCCGTCGCTTCTGAGAAGAAGCTTCTTGTCCAGGCCGTCTCCGGTAAGGTCGCACCAGACGCTTCCGTCCTCGTGCCTTTCGAACACTCCCTTCTCCAAACCTTCCAGAACTGTCTTCTTGCCAAGTTTGTATGTATCTGACTCGTAGTAGATTATATCAAACCCTACTCCCAGCCTTTCGTATGTCTTGTCAAAGCCCTCGTAAACCCATCCGTTCATGGTTTTCCAGAGATCCACAATCTCGGGGTCTCCCTGCTCCCATCTGCGGAGCATATCCTGAGCCTCGAGCTGGGCCGGGGCCTGCCTTTCTGCCTCCTTTCCTCTTTCCTTCTCCTTGTCCTTATCCTCCAGAGCCGTTCCCTTTGCAAGTATTTCAGCAGCCTGCTTCTTGAGCAAATCGTTGAACTTCACATAATAGTCGCCCACGAAATGGTCTCCCTTGATGCCGGTGGACTCAGGTGTTGCGCCTCCCGAGAAAAGTTTCCATGCCAGCATGGACTTGCAGATATGGATACCCCTATCGTTGACTATGTTGGTTTTCACCACATTATGGCCGTTTGCCTCCATAAGTTTGGATACGCTCCATCCCAGAAGGATGTTGCGGATATGGCCAAGGTGTAGAGGCTTGTTGGTGTTTGGAGAAGAGAACTCCACCATCACGGTCTTTCCGCTGGCAGGCAGCTGCCCATAGTTCTCAACCTCGAATATCTGCCTGAACACACCTTTCCAGAAATCCTGGGAGAGCTTTATGTTCAGAAAGCCTTTTACAACGTTGTAGGATTCCACCTGGGGACAGTTGGCCTTAAGGTACTCTCCTATCTGATTAGCAGTCTCTTCCGGGCCTTTGTGGCTAAGCCTGAGAAAAGGGAAGGCCATAATGGTAACATCTCCCTCAAACTCCTTTCTGGTAGGCTGTGGCTGAATCATCTTCTCCTGCGGTATTTCTCCGTAAAGAGCGTTGATTGCGTCAGATACAAGCGGGCGTATGAAAACTTCAGGTGTCATCTCTATTTCTTTTTAAAGTATTCCCTGGCTGCTTTCTTGACTCTAGGACTCAGATACAGAAGCGTGAACATCGTGGCGCAGGCCATAAGCAGATAAGCAAGGTCTATGACAGCCACAGCCAGCTTCAAAGGTATCATTGCGCATACTATGAGCATGGCCAGGAAAAAGTAATTGTAATATTTGCCGTATTTGGAGCCAAACAGGTAGCTCGTGCACTTCATTCCGTAGTAGGAATATGAGAACATTGAGGAGAATGCAAAGAAGAATACCATGACCATGAGGAGGTATCCTCCCAGCTTTCCGTAATTAACAGCGGCGCTGAATGCGTTAAGGGCTATCTCCAGACCCTTAACGTCTGAGCCTGCAGCCGGAATCACATATCCTCCGGAAGCAGATGCGGTAAGAATTGCCACTGCAGTGAGAGTACATACGATTCCTGAATCGCAGAAAGGCCCGAGCATCGCTACAAGTCCCTCTCTCACAGGCTCGTTGTTCTTGGAGGCTCCGTGCATCATGCTGGCAGTACCCACGCCTGCCTCGTTAACCAGGGTGGCCCTGCGGGCTCCTATGGTGGCAACCATGAAGAACGAGCCGATAGCTCCTCCCACTCCAGCCTGGAAGTTAAAGGCACCCCTGAATATATCGCCGAAGACCTGAGGTACAACTGAAAGATTCGTGAAAATAATATAGGCCACAAGAATGAAGTAAAGCCCTACCATCAGAGGAACCACTTTAGAGGCTATTTTGGCTATTCTCTTAATACCGCCAAGGATTACGGGAGCCACGATAGCCACTATGCAGCAGCCGATTATGAATTTTACCAGAAGGCTGTCCGGAATGCCGGCCGGCTTGGTGAAAATGGTAATCACCGCCTCTGTGAACTGGTTGGCCTGCATGATGCAGAGGGTACCTATCAGACCCACAACAGAGAAGAATATGGCAAGAGGTTTCCATTTCTTTCCTATACCTTCTGTAATCATGTACATAGGGCCTCCCTGTACCTCTCCGCGGTCATCCTTACCCTTGTACATTATGGCAAGGGTTCCCTCGAAGAACTTGGTTGCCATTCCCACTATGGCGCTGACCCACATCCAGAAAATGGCTCCCGGGCCGCCCAGCATAAGAGCTATGGCCACACCTGCGATACTGCCCATTCCAACCGTGGCGGCAATTGCACCCATAAGGGCCTGGAAAGAGCTTATCTGTCCTGGAGAATCGTCTTTCTTGCCCAGGGACTTGACGGCTCTTCCGAAATGGCGGATTGGAACGAATCCACTGTAAATCAGAAAGAACAAGCCTCCTCCTATCAGGAGAACGAACTCCGGATAGGTGCAAAGCATATCGCTGAACTTTATGAAAGCATCTTCCATTTTAACCAAGATAATTCATGAGGAGCTTCTTTCTTCCGGAAGACTTCAGGCGGCGGATGGCCTTCTCCTTTATCTGCCTTACCCTCTCGCGTGTCAGGTTGAAGGTCTCTCCGATTTCCTCAAGAGTCTTTTCCTGGCAGCCGATTCCAAAGAAGTACTTTATGATATTCCTTTCTCTCTCCGTGAGGGTGGAAAGGGCTCTTTCTATCTCCATCTTCAGCGATTCGTTTATCAGTCCGCGGTCTGCGGCCGGAGAATCGTTGTTTGGAAGCACATCCAGAAGGCTGTTGTCCTCACCCTCCACAAACGGAGCGTCTATGGAAATATGGCGGCCGGAAACTCTCTGGGTATCAGCAACCTTCTCCTTAGAAGTCTCCAGCATCTCGGCAACCTCGTCCGGAGACGGGAGCCTCTCGTGCTCCTGCTCGAACTTGTTGATTATCTTGTTGATCTTATTCAGGGCACCTACCTGGTTTAAAGGAAGGCGAACTATTCTGCTCTGTTCTGCCAGAGCCTGCAGAATGGACTGGCGGATCCACCACACTGCGTATGAAATGAATTTGAATCCCCTTGTCTCGTCGAACTTTTCAGCGGCCTTGATAAGCCCCAGATTTCCCTCGTTAATAAGGTCAGGCAGGCTAAGTCCCTGGTTCTGATACTGCTTTGCCACAGATACCACGAATCTCAAATTTGCCTTAGTAAGTTTCTCCAGAGCGGCCTGGTCTCCCTTCTTGATCCTCTGCGCCAATTCTACCTCATCCTCGATTGTGATTCTCTCCTCCCTTCCTATCTCCTGAAGGTACTTGTCCAGAGAAGCACTCTCTCGGTTGGTGATAGATTTTGTAATTTTGAGCTGTCTCATATATGTAAATCAGTTATAATTTTGTCATTCAATGCAAGTCTTATACGAATTAGCGTAAGTGTTGGTTACAAAAGTTGAATTTTTCTTATATTTGCAAGAGATAGCTAATATTAAACACAACAGATATGAGGTTTACAGCAACAAGTACAGATTTTTTACAGGCTTTACTGTCTGTTTCCAAGGTTATTCCGCCTAAAAGCTCACTCCCTATTCTCGAGGATTTCCTTCTTGAACTGGAGGGCAAGAGTCTGACAATCACCGGTTCAGACCAGGAGACAACACTGAAGACCATAATGGACATAGAGGACGTTGGGGAAGAGGGAAAGATTGCTGTTCCCGCCGTTCTGCTTACAAATTCCTTCAAGGAACTCCCTACTCAGCCGGTACAGTTCCAGACCAATGAAGACAAGAACATCCTGACCATCACTTGGGCCAGCGGTACTGCAAGTATTCCTTGCATTCTTCCGGACGAATATCCGGAACTTCCGGTCCTGATGGATCCAAAGAAAATAGATATCCCTGCAGAGGTGCTCAGCGAGGCACTCAACGGAACAATTTACGCTACCGCAGAAGAGCCGCTCAGGCCTGTGATGAACGGTGTGTTCTTCGATATAGGAGAAAAGTCCACCACTTTCGTGGCATCCAACGCCCACAAGCTGGTATGCTTTGAGAGAAAGGATGTTGCAGGAGTAAAGAGTTCTTTCGTTCTGCCTAAGAAACCTGCCAACATTCTCAAGAACAACCTGGCAAGGCTTTCAGACGAGATTGTCTCCATAAGTTTTGACAAGAAGAACGCATTCTTCAAGTTCGACCAGCAGCTGGTGGTATGCCGCCTGATAGAGGGAACCTATCCGGATTACACCAAGGTTATTCCAAAGAACAACAACAATATCATAACTGTCTCAAGGACAGATATCCTCAACGCTACAAGACGTGTAGCTGTGTGTGCAAACCAGTCCACCGGACAGATTGTGTTCAAGGTTGCGGACGGCAAGCTGGAAATCACGGCACAGGACCTGGACTTCTCCATGAGCGCAAAGGAAACCATAGGCTGCAACTATGTTGGAGAGCCTATGAGAATAGCCTTCAAGTCACAGTTCCTGATAGAGATACTTGCAAATCTGCCATACGACCAGATTTGCATCAGGCTGGCAGAGCCAACCAAGGCAGCCCTTATGCAGCCTGCGGAGCAGACCGATCCTAACCAGGAGATCTGCGCACTCCTTATGCCGATGAGGCTCTAACAGATTCATCGCCGAGAAATGGAAATAAAACTCAAAAGACCTCTGGTATTCTTTGATATAGAGAGTACCGGGCTGGATATTTCTACAGACAGGATAATTGAGATATCCTTTGTAAAGCTGTATCCAGACGGGCATACTGATATCAAGACCCGCCGTATCAATCCAGGGATGCACATTCCGGAAGCCTCCACAGCCATCCATCATATAACTGATGAGGATGTAAAGGACTGCCCGTCTTTCAAGCAGATTGCCAAGAGCCTGGCGCAGCAGCTGGAAGGCTGTGACATAGCCGGTTACAACTCCATAAAGTTCGATATCCCGCTTCTGTCGGAAGAATTTTTAAGATGCGGAGTGGACTTTGACTTTACACGTCATCGTCTTGTTGATGTCCAGAACATTTACCACAAAATGGAGCCGAGAACTCTGGCCGCCGCATACAAATTCTACTGCCACAAGGAGCTGGAGGGAGCGCACGGAGCGGAGGCGGACACCGTTGCCACTATGGAAGTCTTA
This sequence comes from Bacteroidales bacterium, assembly GCA_017551215.1. Next base: position 6,286 of record JAFZMA010000085.1, read on the forward strand.
AAGGCTCAGCTGGAAAAGTACAGCGATACCCTGCAGAACGACGTGGACGCTTTGGCGGACTTCTCCGTTAAGAACCGCAACATTGACCTTGCCGGAGCCATTGTTATCAACGACAAGGGAGATGCCGTGTTCGGGTTCGGAAAATATAAGGACAAGTCCGTTGTAGATATCCTCCGTCAGGATCCTGGCTATTACAGCTGGATGGAAGGCGGAAAGTTCACGGAATACACCAAGAGAGTTCTTAGGGACATCCGCGTTCATCCGGAAAAATACAAGAAATGAATCTCTTCATTTTCCCATACCAGAGCGACAACTTCTACACCTGTCCCGATACTGCAATCGTCAGGGAGAAAGACTCTTCGGGCGGTTTAAAGTACTGGGTTCCAGACGGGATAGAGACACTCAGGGCAATAAGGTTTGCATATATAAGGATAGAGCGTGCGGGAAAGTGCATCCGTGAGGAATACGCCCACCGCCATTACAGAACGTGCGGCTGGGGAGTGCATCTTTCCACATACGATGTAAATGAAGGCAACACGCTGGATAACAGCATTTTCATGTCAGAGGCCACCCCTATCGGAGATGATGGTCCATATGAGGGGTTCGAGGCGTTTGACACGGTTTTGGAGAGAGCGTCCCGCTATATGTCTCTAAGAAGCGGAGACCTTGTAATCCTGGAACTTGAGGATATTGCCGCATACGAAATAGAGCCCGGCAAAACACAGACTCTTTCCTGCGACCAGATCAAAATAGACATTGTATCATAGAAGCGCACTCCGGACTGCCAGAACAGCCGTTGAAAACGCGATCTGAAGGTTATATCCTCCCGTATCTCCATCCAGATCAAGCAGTTCCCCTGCAAAGAAAAGACCGGGAACCAGTTTGCTTTCCATTGTCTTCTGGGAGACTTCCTTTAGGGAAACCCCTCCGTTTGTTACTACGCATCTTTGGAAACCCACGTATGAGACTATCTTGAATCTCATCTGCTTGAGAGCCTGCGGAAGCCTTTCCGCAGCCTTTCCCGGAGCCATCTGTGCAAGTTCTTTATTGAGGTGGAGGAACGCCGGAATTATCTGTCTTGGAAGCAGTTTCGAAAGAAGATAGCGGAGGGTGTTGTTACCGGAAGAAGCTTCCCGTTTTATTCTCTGTGCAAGTTGGTTTTCAGACAGTGCCGGTTTCATATCCAGAATAACTGCCACCTTCTGGCCATTGTCCATGGCTTCCAC
>JAFZMA010000006.1 GCA_017551215.1 Bacteroidales bacterium
CGAGAAGAGAACCCTGATTATCCCGCCCGAGCTCGGATACGGCGTTCAGGGCTATCCCGGAATCATTCCGCCGAATTCCTATCTGATCTTCGACGTCGAGCTTCTGGACTTCTGATTTAGAGACAGTTGCTTAGTTAGGACTACTGACTAACATAAAAAACCTGCCACAATATTTACAAATTCCGCTTTTTCGCGGACCTTGCACTGTTGCAGGTTTCTTTGCAGAAGGCCTAGAATAGGTATGTAAAACACAGTTTGTAAGGAGGCTTTACCATGAAGTCCACAACCCAGTTTCTCTGTTCTCAGTGCGGTTATGTCAGCTCCAAGTGGTTGGGGCGCTGTCCCGAGTGCGGTTCATGGAACTCCTTTACAGAAGAGAAGATAGAAGATAAGAAGGCAGTTAGTAAGGCCGGCTCACAATACTCTTCAAAGGCTTTGTCTGATATCCCGTACGACACGGAATTTCGTTTCGAGAGCGGAATCCCCGAGCTGGACAGGGTTCTGGGCGGTGGAATAGTCAGATCCAGCTCCGTTCTGGTCGGAGGAGAACCGGGAATAGGAAAGTCCACGCTGCTTCTTCAGGTTGTCGCAGCCTGTTCGGCCAGACGTAAGGTTCTCTATGTATCGGGCGAGGAAAGCGCCAGCCAGATCCGTCAGAGAGCCGAAAGGCTGGGCCTCGGACTGGAAGGAATAAACATCTTCTGCGAGACTAAACTCGAGAGAATCCAGAGCGTCCTCAAGTCTGAGAAACCCCAGATTGCCGTAATCGATTCCCTTCAGACTCTGGCTACAGACGAGCTGACTTCCGTTGCGGGATCTGTCACGCAGATCAGAAACTGCTGCATGGAAATCACAAGCCTTTGCAAGGCCATCGGAACAGCTGTATTCTTCATCGGTCATGTGACCAAGGAAGGTACGCTAGCAGGACCGAAGATCATCGAGCATATGGTGGATACTGTTCTCTATTTCGAGCAGGCGAGCATGGGCGTTCGGATTGTGCGCTCTGCCAAGAACCGATTCGGCTCCGTGGATGAAATAGGAATCTTCACAATGACCGCCGCAGGACTGGAGGGCGTGAAGGATCCGGCCAGCTTCTTTATATCGGAGCGCAAGGAAAGCATGCTCCCGCCGGGAATCGCCTATACCGCAATCACGGAGGGCACCAGAACATTCCTGGTGGAGATCCAGGCACTCGTGGTTGAGGCGAAATCGGGCTACAGCCGCGTTTATTCGGACAGGATAGATTCCTCAAGGGTCCTTCGTGTCTGCGCAATCCTGGAGCGTCATGCGAGCATTCGGATGACTGATAAGGATATCTACGTCAATGTTGCCGGAGGCATAAAGGTCAACGAAGTTTCCGTGGAGCTTTCCCTGGCTCTTGCCCTTTGGTCTGCTTTCAGTGAAACTAACCTGCCTGCCAAGATGGTCAGTTTCGGAGAACTGTCGCTGGCAGGGGAGGTCAGGCCGGTCAATTACGGAGACAGACGCCTGAGGGCAGCAGCCGAAATGGGCTTCGACAAAGCCATGGTGCCGGCAAGCATGAAATTTGAGAAGAACAACGTGCTTCTCAAGCGCTGTCAGAAAATCAGAGACGCTTTCACTGTTAAGTGATTATACTGTGATTTTCTTTATAATTTGAAGAGTAAAATATAAAGTAATATTGAATACTAATGGAATTTACTTTATAATTTGTGATATAAAATATAAAGTAAGTGAGGGTTAATGCATAAATTCAGATATGATTTTCTAAAAGAGAATTGTCTTCCTGGCTCGGTTGTGCAATACTCCCTGAACATTGGGAACTACAGTCAATCTGAGGCAGAGAGAAGAAAAGAATTCCCAAAAGTCTTTGAAAAGCTACGGGAGATAGCCATAGTCGAATCTGTCAAAGCTTCGAATGCCATTGAGCAGATTGTTACTACGGACAAGAGGATCAAAGAAATAGTAGAAGGTTCAAAGCCACAGACCCACGATGAGGAAGAAATTGCCGGATACTCTGATGTGTTGAATGAAATCCATTCGGATTACAAAAGGATACAATTCAACGAGAAAACCATAAAGCATTTTCATGAGTTAATGTATTCAAGAAGTTACAGACGTCTTGGCGGTATGTATAAAGCAGAAGACAATCTTATTCTGCAATATGACAGCAAGGGAAATGCCAGCATTCGATTCAGACCTGTTTCTGCAGAGGATTGTGAATCGTGTATGAATCAACTGGTTCTTGCTTATATTGATGCAATACAGAACGGAATTCCCGAATTGCTTCTGATTCCTTGTGTAATCTTGGATTTTCTATGCATCCATCCGTTTTCCGATGGAAACGGCAGGGTTTCCAGATTGATTTCTCTTCTTCTCTATTACAGGGCAGGCTTCGATATCGGGAGGTACATATCTCTTGAGAACCAGATAATGGAAAGCAAGGAATACTATTATGAAGCGCTGAAAGAATCCTCTGAAGGTTGGAAAGAGAACGAAAACAGCTACATTCCGTTTATCAATTACTGTATGTATGTTCTTTCCTCGTGCTACAAAAAGCTGAACAGCCAGTTTCTTTCTATAAACAGGAGGAAGGGATCAAAAGCAAAAAGGGTGGAATCCTTGATTGCAAATTCAATTATTCCTGTAGCGAAGGAAGAAATATGTAGAAATCTTCCGGACATCAGTGTTTCAACGGTACAGATTACACTCAACAGACTTCTTAAGGAAGGCAAGATAGAGAAAATCGGAACCTATAGGAATGCCCGTTACAGAAGTCTCAGTTGAAGACCTTGAGCATGATGGGGAAGAGAACGAATGTCCCCAGAATGCTGCCGATGCTGGTTGTGAAGAAAATCAGGAAAGCGTGAAGGACTCGGTTTCTGAACCAACCCTTGAACTTTGAGATATCATCCGCGAGGTTCTCGAAATCTTTGACCGCTGGCTTGCGCATGGTGGCCTCGACAATTCCCGTGAACACGCCTACGCCGATTGCCGGGTTCAGAACCGCTATCGGAGCAGCAACCGCGCTTACTAGCCAGTTCAGCGGATGGGCAAGCGAGAGGATGCTGAAAAGTACCGTGGTGGCTGCGTTTGTGCATGCCCAGATGGTGAAATATCTCAGACTCTCATGGAAGCCGTTGAAAACACCTGCCAGAACGATAATGGCAACAAGGATCACGGGAATGGACCATCCGATGATCTTGCCTGCCTTTGAGGGTTTGGGAACCTGCGAGATTTCGGTAAGGTCAGAGGAGAGCTCTCCCTTCTCGAGTCCTTCCATGGTCCTGATGATTCCGTTTGCATGGCCGGCGCCGATTACGGCAACCTTCTTGTGGCCGGGAGCCTGCATGATGTTGGTTGCAAGATAGCGGTCGCGCTCATCGATCAGAGCTGTCTTGGCTCCGGGAAGCTCCTTTGCCAGCTCGTTCATCATCTCCTGC
>JAFZMA010000086.1 GCA_017551215.1 Bacteroidales bacterium
AGGATAAAGGCTCCGATGGCCGCCTTGCCTGCCTCTATCTTCTTGCCCTTAGCCTGAAGATCCAGTATGATGGGGGTGCTTCCGGTGATGTCTATGATTGCGAACATCACCATGAAAGCACTGGCAATTTCCCTTATGCTCAAATACAACTGCATACTCAATGGTTAAAGTGGGAATGTCTCGCTGATAGGGAAGAGGCCGAACAGTCCTCCTGTGTGGATAAAGAGGATGTTGTCGTCCGGGTTGATTCTGGTTTCCTGGTCAGCGTCTTTCTGGAGCTCGTTCCACAGTCCGTACATGGCTTTGCCTGTATATACAGGATCCAGAATCAGGCTTTCCATACGCGCAATCTTGCGGATGAAATCCAGTTCCTCCGGCCTGGAAAGCGCGTAGCCTATACCAACGTACTTATCGTTGATCTCAATGTTACTACGCAGAAGCGTTGCGGTACTATAGTCTTTTGTATCAAGAAATTCCTTGAGCAGATATTTGGCTTCGTTGGATATTCTGTCTGCTATTTCAGTAAAGTATTCCACATTGTCGCAGACGGCCATTCCTATGCAGCGCTTGCCCAGATGGCCGAGCTCGTTTGCAAGGTGCAGGCCGGCTATGGTTCCGCCGCTTCCGGTTGCAACTACTATGGTGTTGAACTCAATTCCCATCTGCTTTTCCTGCTGTAGAATTTCCTGCATGCATGTGTAGTAGCCAAGGGTTCCTATTGCGTTGGATGCACCCTCCGGAATTATGTACGGGTTGAATCCTAGCTTGCGGTAGGATTCAGCCATATCCTCCATAATCTCCTGACGGTGATTGCGGTACTCTTCCTGGTTGCAGAATCTAACGTCCGCTCCCAGAAGCCTGTCCAGGAAGTAGTTCCCCCTTACCGGAGGTTCATCGCTGATTCTGAGGAGAACAGCGGATTTCATTCCCAGCTGGGTTGCCGCCGCTACGGTAGCGCGGCAGTGGTTGGACTGTATTCCTCCGCAGGTTATGAGGAGGTCGCAGCCTTTCTCGATTGCGTCTGCTGTCTCGAATTCCAGTTTACGTACTTTATTGCCGGTAAGTTCACTTCCGGTCTGGTCATCTCTCTTTATCCAGATGTTTGCTCCAAGTTCTTTGGAGAGCCTTTCAAGGCGATAGATTTTTGTAGGCAGATTTGCCAGTCTCGTTCTTTTCATGAAAGCAAATTTAATTAAATTTGTGGTTGCTTTATAAAAGAATAAAAAGTTTTATCGATATGCTTACAAAGTTCTTTTCCAGGTTAGCCTCTTTGATTGCCGCAGCCGTCATCCTGCTTCCGGCAACTTCGTTTTCTCAGGAGAACAATTATCCGGATGTTCTCCTTAAAGACAAGCCAAGTGTAAAGGTCACGGACCTGAAGTCTTTTGACAGTGTGAATTCCAAGCTCAGGACATATCTCCGCACCCTTTCCAACGGCGTAAAGGTTCCAATCAAGGTGGAGAATGCCTATACCTTCAAGAACAACGATTCCCTTTATATCAATTTCAACCGTAACGTTGCGGATTATCCTATCCGCCAGGATGGTGTGAAGAAAATCTACGAGATTGTAAAGACAAACCTTCCTTCATCGCTGAAGAATAAGAAAGTGGCCATATTCTCCAATGGTTCAAGGCTGGAGGATCTGGTTACCCCTTTCTACAATACCACCGGTTCCTGGGCTAAGATCCAGAAGGAGGGCACAAAGCAGGAGAAAGTTAAGGGCAATCGCCTGAAAGAGCAGGAGGGCAAGCCATACGCGATAACCAAGGGTTTGCA
>JAFZMA010000087.1 GCA_017551215.1 Bacteroidales bacterium
AATTTGTGGCAGTAGTATACAATTCTTCAAAGGCAGAAAGGATAAATACTCTATAGTTGCAATTATTGCATTTATTGGTTAATTTCGTTGTTTGTAAAGAAAATGCGAGTTATGAAATATAAGAGAGTATTGCTCAAGCTCAGCGGCGAGGCCATGGGTGGAGCAGACGGACAAGGACTGGATTCCAATGTGATAAAGTCTTACGCGGTAGAAATTGCAAAGGCGGTTAGGGCCGGTGTTCAGATAGGAATTGTTGTGGGCGGCGGAAATATTTTCCGCGGAATGAGCGGCGTACAAGAGGGATTTGACCGCGTAAAGGGAGACCAGATGGGAATGTTGGCTACCGTAATCAACGGCAAGGCCATTGGCATATTCCTGGAGGACCAGGGCGTTAAGGCAGAGGTGTTTACGCCGCATCCAATGGAGCCGTTTGCAAGGCACTTCAGCAAGGATAGGGCAATGGAAGTCCTTGCCGGTGGCGGAGTTGCAATCTTTACCGGCGGAACCGGCAATCCGTTCTTTACCACGGATTCAGCCGCAAGTCTGAAGGCTTGCGAGATAGAGGCAGACGCTCTCCTTAAGGGCACGAAAGTTGATGGCGTGTACACCGCCGATCCCAAAAAGGACCCTACGGCCACAAGATATGACCACCTTACATTCGACAAGGCTTTGGCGGATAACCTGAAGGTTATGGACCAGACGGCCTTTACAATGTGCAGGGAGAATGACATTCCGATAGAGGTGTTCGATATGACAGACCCTGTTAACCTCAATCGCCTGTTGGCGGGAGAAAACGTGGGAACGGTTGTGGATAACAATAAATAAATCGCTGCGGAAAATAATAACAAACGATATGGAAATCAAAGTTTCTAAAGACAACATTGCGCAGGGCGTGGCCAAGATGGAGAATGCCATTGCGCATCTTGAGGAAGATCTTAAGACCTACAGGGCCGGCAAGGCTAACCCTTCTGTGCTCAACAATGTTATGGTGGACTATTACGGTTCTCCAACCGCAATTCCAAAGGTTGCTTCCATCACTACTCCGGACCCTAAGAGCATGATTGTCCAGCCTTGGGAGAAGAAGATGGTAGGCCCTATAGTAAAGGCGATTATGGACGCTAACCTGGGCTTCACTCCTATCAACAACGGAGAGAATGTGAGAATCAACATTCCGCCTTTGACAGAGGAAAGGAGAAAGGATCTTTGCAAGCAGGCAAGAGGTGCCGGAGAGAATGCCAAGATGAGTATCCGCAATGCCCGCAGAGAGGTTGTTGAGGCTCACAAGAAGTTCAAGAAAGACGGTCTGGAAGAAGACATCTGCAAGGATGCCGAGGTAGAAATCCAGAAGCATACAGATTCCTTTACCAAGAAGGTGGACGAGATTGTTGCCGCCAAGGAGAAGGAAATAATGACCGTATAATGTCTCTCCCAAAGAAAGGCAGTTACAGCTTCAAAATAGAACAGTACCAGTGCAATGTCCGCAAGATGCTGCGCTTCAGTTTTCTTGTGAACACTATGCTGAGTTCTGCGGATTACCATTCCACGGAAAGGGGCTTTGGCACGGACTATCTGAATTCCATTGGCAAGACTTGGGTTCTGTCACGCCTTGCTGTGGAGATGAACAGGATTCCTTCCCGCCACGAGGTTATAACAGTGGAGACCTGGGTGGAGAAAGTCCATTCCCTGTTTACCAACCGTAATTTCAGGATGACAAGGCAGGACACCGGAGAAATCCTGGGATGGGGACGGAGCGTTTGGGCCATGATAGACACAACCACCCGTCATCCTGCAGACCTTATGGAAATCAAAGGCGGCAGGATAATGGACTTTGTGACGCCACCGGATAGCCCTGATTTCATAGAAGTTCCAATCACCAAGCCAGTGCGGGTGCAGATGGAGGGAGCCACGCTGGCTCGCGAGGTGCCTACTTTCTTCAGCGATGTGGATTTCAACGGACACATAAATTCCATGCGCTATCTGGACCACATTCTGGATCTCTTCCCTTTGGAGTGGCACAGGAAAAACAACATCAAGCGTCTGGACATTGCTTACATCGCCGAGGGAAGGCCTGAAGTTCCTATCAGGATATACAGAAACGCCCCCACTGAAAACAGTGAGGAAAATACCACAGATTACGGCTTCAAGATACTGCAGAAGCTGCCGGAAAATGAAGAAGAGACGGAAGCTTGCCGCCTCCGTCTCCGCACAATTCCTCTAGTCTGAATACCGTTATTCAACTATGGCTTTGATGCCTGGAAGGAGTTTGCCTTCAAGGCTTTCCAGCATTGCGCCGCCACCGGTTGAAACGTAGCTGACCTTGTCTGCGTAACCCATCTGGTTAACAGCGGCAACAGAGTCTCCTCCGCCAACGAGAGTGAACACTCCCTTCTCCTGCGTTGCCTTTGCAAGAGCCTTGGCGATGTAGAGGGTTCCCTCTGCAAAACGTGGCATCTCGAAGACTCCGACAGGACCGTTCCAGAGCACAGTCTTGGAATTCATGATAACATCCTCTACCTCAACCAGGAAATCTGTTCCTGCATCCATTCCCATCCATCCGTCCGGAATCTCGTCTATTTTGACAATCATCTTTGTGGCATCGTTATCAAAGCGGTTTGCCGCAACGGCGTATTTAGGAATGTAAACCTTTGTTCCTTTCTTTTCTGCTGCAGCCAGAATGTCAAGAGCTACCTGGATCTGGTCATCCTCGCAGATGCTTTCTCCAATCTTTCCGCCTTTAGCCTTTACAAAAGTGAAGGCCATGCCGCCGCCGATAACCAGGTTGTCCACCTTCTCCACAAGGTTCTGGAGGATGCCGATCTTGGAAGAAACCTTGCTTCCGCCGATGATGGCGGTAACAGGGTGCTGAGGATTGTTGACAACCTTGTCAATAGCCTTGATCTCTCCTTCCATAATGTATCCAAACATCTTGTCCTCAGGGAAATACTCGGCGATGAGAGCAGTGGAGGCGTGGGCCCTGTGTGCGGTTCCGAAAGCATCGTTGATATAGCAATCTGCGTAAGATGCAAGGTGCTTCGTGAACTCCTTCTGGCTCTCCTTCACCTTTGCCTTTGCAGCCTTCTTCTCGTCATCAGATGCGTCATCGCTGAGCCCCCTTGGCTTACCCTCTTCCTCTGCATAGAAGCGGAGGTTTTCAAGAAGCAGGACCTCTCCCGGCTTGAGGTTCTTTGCTGCCTCGTCTGCCTGCATACAGTCTGGGCAGAACTGGATCTTGCGGCCCAGAAGTTCCTCAACCTTGTAAATTATGTGCTCCAGGGAATACTTCTTGTCCACTCCCTTTGGCCTTCCCAGATGTGACATAAGTATGATGGATCCGCCGCCTTCCAGAACCTTCTTGATTGTAGGAACGGCTGCGCGTATTCTGGTGTCGTCTGTAACGTTGAAGTTCTTGTCCAGCGGAACGTTGAAGTCCACCCTGGCAATAACTCTCTTGCCTTTGAAATCGTAAGTGTCGATAAACTTCTGCATATTATGTTGATATTAGTTTTGAACAATCAGAAAATGCTTTTCGGGTGCAAAAATAAATAATTATTTTTCAAAGAGAGAAAAGGTTATATTTGTATAGTTAGACTAAAATGTTTCGGTTATGAGTGAGAAAGAAAAGATTCAACTGTTCGAGGACAGAAAGATCCGTTCCGTTTGGGACGAAGAGAAGGAGAAGTGGTTCTTTTCCGTGGTGGATGTTTGTTGGGTTCTTACGGACCAGCCATGTCTGGATAGGGCGCGTAACTATTGGAAGGTCTTGAAAAAAAGACTGGTAGAAGAGGGAAATCAATCGGTTACAAATTGTAACCAACTGAGAATGGAATCTCCGAAAGACGGCAAAAGATATCTGACAGATGTTGCAGATATGGAGCAAATGTTCAGAATCATACAATCAATTCCATCAAAGAAGGCTGAGCCGTTTAAGGTTTGGATGGCTAAAGTAGCATCTGAGCGTATAGACCAGATGATAGATCCGGAAAAGAGTATAGACCAGGCGGTGTCAGATTATCGCCGACTAGGTTATTCGGAAGCTTGGATCAATCGCAGAATAAAATCAATAGAAATAAGAAAGGGTCTCACTGATGAGTGGAAAAGGGGCGGTGTCACCCAAGAAGTTGATTTTGCTTTTCTCACCGATTTAATGTCCAAGACTTGGAGCGGTTTTACAACTAAGGAATATAAGAAATTCAAGGGCCTGACCAAGGAAAATCTCCGCGATAATATGACCAACCTGGAACTGCTTTTGAGTGCTCTTGCGGAGGAGACAGCTACTCAAATCAGCAAGGAACGAAACCCGGCGGGGCTTAATGAGAACGCAACGGTAGCTCATGAAGGCGCCGAGGTAGCAAAATCCACCCGCGGAGATATTGAAAAAAGACTTGGGCACAGTGTCGTGAGTTCGGAAAAGGCAATAGATTACATACAGCCGGCAGATGAACTGCCATTCCCGAAAAAGAAACGGAAAAAATAATATCCGGGTTATGTTTTACAAGCATTATCTTTGCGGAGAAAGATTATATGGGACAGACAGACCACAACATATCCATTGAAAGCCCTCTGGGGTGGAAGGACTATGAAATCATAGATTCCGGAGACGGCTATAAGCTGGAGCGGTTTGGGGATTTCATCCTTTCCCGCCCGGAGCCTAAAGCTCTGTGGAGCAAGAGCCTCAGCGATGCGGAATGGAGAAAGGCGGCGCATACCGTGTTCCATCCGGGGGCAGGATTCGGCAAGGCTGGTAAGGAAGATGTGGGAACTTGGGAGATGCTCCGCAAGATGCCAGACCGCTGGTTCATAGAATACAAGGGGGCGGACCGTCTTGCCTCTGAATGGAGCAGTGTGCGGCATGGCATTCCTGAGGAGGGTGGGCTGTACGTGAAACTCCGCCTGGGCCTTACTTCTTTCAAGCACGTTGGAGTTTTCCCCGAGCAGGCATCCAATTGGGAGTGGATATACACTCATACGCAGATGCTTCAGAACAAGGCGTGTCTAACCGGAGGAAAGGCCAAAGTCCTGAACCTTTTCGCCTATACCGGAGCCGCCACTCTTGCAGCAAAAAGCGCTGGTGCAGAGGCTACTCACGTGGATTCCGTAAAGCAGGTTGTAAACTGGGCCAAGGACAATATGGCTCTTTCTTCTCTGGATAACATTCGCTGGATTGTAGACGACGCGCTTAAGTTTGTAAAGAGGGAGATTCGCAGAGGAAACGTTTACAACGGTCTGATTCTTGATCCTCCGGCATACGGCCACGGGCCGGACGGAGAAAGATGGAAACTTGATGAACTTCTGTTCGAGATGCTTGAGGAGTGTTCAAAGATAGTGGCAAGGGAGAATTCCTTTGTGGTGCTGAACCTTTATTCCAACGGCTATTCCGCGCTGCTGGCTGATACGCTTCTCAGAAAGGCTTTCGGTGAGCAGAAAGGAAGGGATTATTCATGTGGGGAACTGGTTCTTGAAGACGGTTTCAAAAAGGTTATTCCGCTGAGCGTTTTCGCAAGGATGTTTAATCCGTAAGGACAAATAAGAAAATCAACAAGATATGGCTTTGACAAGTATATTGAGCATATTGGCGGTCAAGTGGGATGTAAGCCCTTACATTTTCTCCATTGGAGGAGTTCAGCTGCGCTGGTACGGGCTGCTTTTCATTTCCGGCTTTATTTTCGGCTACTGGCTTTTTGCAAAATTCTACAAGAGAGAAGGGCTGCCGTCCAAGCTTCTGGACCCTATGCTCTATATGCTGCTCATCTGCGCTCTGGTGGGAGCAAGGCTCGGCCATGTTTTTTTCTACGACAGGGAATTCTACCTGGCCAATCCGGGAGAAATACTTAAGGTCTGGCACGGAGGACTTGCCAGCCACGGAGGAGCAATCGCAATTCTCTTCGGTATATGGTGGTATGCACACAAATACGGCAAAAAATACAACATAGACTATGTCTGGATTTGTGACAGGCTTGCCCTTGCAATTCCTTTTGCCGGCATGGCCATAAGGCTCGGAAACCTGATGAACTCGGAGATTTACGGATACGAGACAAGCATGCCTTGGGGCTTCATTTTTGTCCGCGACGGCCAGAGCGTTCCGCATCATCCAACACAGCTTTACGAGGCTCTGTCATACCTTCTCATAGGCCTTATTTTGAATTGGATATATCGCAGACACAAAGACAACAAGAAAGCCCCGTATAGAGGCTTTCTGTTCGGTTTGTTCCTTGTTCTGCTTTTCGGGGCAAGGTTCCTGATAGAGTTCTTCAAGCTTCCTCAGGAGGGTTCTGACGCCGCTGCCGCAGCAGCCGGAAGGGTCCTGAACAACGGTCAGCTTCTGAGTATTCCGTTTGTTGTTGCCGGACTGATATTCATCATCGCCAGCTATAAGTTCAGGAAACCTATGCTGAGGGAGGAATAAATCATTTTTTCTTCTTTCTTTCCTTAATTCCTTTCCATCTGGTGGAGGTCTTCAGGTACCTTTCCGCCATCTTGAGGGCTTTGTCCAGCGTCTTGCCTTCAATCGCCGAGCCATCATCCCAGTACAGAGGCATTCCACTCAGCTCTACAACCTTGTAGTTTCCGTTTTCCTCCTTTGTCACGGCAACCGGAATCGCGGTACCGTCCATATCATTTACCTGCTTGATCCACAAGCCTGTATATTGCGGATTCCTGGCACTTTCCGACCAGGCGTAACCCATCCCGTATTTTCCATCCTTCTCCGTTATTACAAGTTCCTTGGTGGAGGCACCTGAGTAATAATTGTGGACGGCCTCGTACATTTTGCCCTCTATAGGAATTATGTTATCGTACTCGCACGGCAAAAGCACAGAAGAACCCATTGAGTGTTTTGCGTCATGTGTGTGGGTGACAGCCACAAATCCCATCTTGTCTCCGTTTTTCACCTTGTAGTAATCTTCCCAGAACTTTGCGTCTCCGCCCTTCAGGTTATACATTCCGGTGAGTATGATGTCGTCATATTTTTCGTCAGACCTTCCGCCGAACATAGTGTTTCCGTTGAAATCCATAATCTTGCTCTTTCCGGTCTTGTAGTCCTTTGCGATTACGGCAACATCGTCAAATTCACTCGTTGGATCCGGTGTAAAGGTGAGTTCAACATTGGAATACTCTCCTTCAAAGACTACAAAATCCCAAGGATCTTTCTGTCTGACTTTCCCGACAATCCAGTGGGTATATCCATCTTCGTCTACAACCGACAGGGCAACAGGGCTTCCCGGGTACTTTGCCCCGTAGGATATTACATCATCAAACTCGCAAGGCATTATTTCCTTGCCCCCATTGTCGTTTATGGAAACTATGCCCCACTTGCCAGTCTTTACAGATTTCATCGGAGAGCCGTTCAGGTCCACCATACGGATTTCCGTGTATTTACCAGGCTTAATCTGCCATTTCCCGTTCATATTGTTCCAGATGCCTTCCTTTCCACCCTGCTCCTTGATGCCGTAGATTCCCCACTGCTTGTCAGGATTGGGATTGTGGTAATTGTGCCTATCGGATTTTTCCGAACTTCCGTGGAAAATCTTTTTTCCCAAGGCAAAAAGGCCCTCCGCAATCAAGGATCCTACCGCATATCCGGCGGCTTCCGCAACCTGTAGCATTGCCTGTCCCTCAGCTGTCTCCCTGATTGGTTTAGGCGGAACATAAACAGTCTGTGGCTGGTTATATGTTACAATGTGATGGTCTCCTGTGGTGTTTGCGTTGTAGTTGTTTGAGCCGGTATATGGCTGGAATCTTTGGTTTTGACTTTGAGTGTTCTGGTCTCCCTCATAGCAAGGATAGCCTTTCTTATGCGGTTCCCTTCTTGGGGAATTGCTTCTGTTGGCTCCGCAATAGCAGCAGACAGGATCGCTTACGGGAGGAACGTTAGGCGTTATACCGTAAGACCGAATAGCGTCTAACGCGCTCTGGGCGTGGCATTTGTTTCCTACAGAAGGAAGCATCAGAAAGGCTCCGCAAAACAGAGATATAAACAATGCGGATTTGAAGAAAGTTTTCATAATCGTTGAACTTATGTTTACCCAAAGATAAGAATTAAATCAAAAACCGTGCAGAAGGGAACGGATTTTGATTTAACTTTGAACTGGTTAACAAAAACAAGGTTATGAAAAAATCTTTTTCCATCGCGATAAAAAGAGGAGTATTTCTTCTTTCAATCATTTGCTTTGCCTCAGCGATAGCTCTTGCCCAGAATGATGCAGCCAGAAAATCAAGAGCCCGCACCGGCGCTCAGACAACAACCACCTCAACTGCAACTGCCACCAAGCCTCAGCAAACAACCCAGAACCGGCCGACTCCTGGAGCCCAAAAGATTGCTCAGAAACAGGATCTTACGCCAATTGAGATTTCAGGTACGCTCAAGACATTGCGCAAGAGCGACTTTATGACCTTCTGCAATATTCCAATGAATCTCCCGATTGACGTTTTTGGCGATATGATGGAAGATGCGGATTTTGACTACGATGATGAATTGACAGAGAACATGTTCATATCAGGATATCCCCTTGTGGAAGTGTATACCGGAATTTTTCCTGCAATGCCTGTAACAGTATATGTTCACTTCAATAAAGATAGGGCTGTCTATCGTGTGGAGATTCAGACTACGCCAAATACAGACGACAACACAAGAGCACTTTTCAATAACTGGCGTAACAGGCTTCAAGTCTACATAGACGGCGGAAAGGATGACAATGTGGATGATCCTATGGCCTTTTCCCAGTCTGGTCCTAGCGTTTACAACATGACTTTCTTCCCTTCAGAAAACAGCGAAGATCCTATAAAGGGATGGATTCTGCTGAAGATCAGATACAAGGATAAATCCGACCCGGATTACGATGAAAATCATTCATCGTTCTTAACGGTAGATTACATAGATTACTACAACTCCCCGGAGGAGTACAAGCAAAGCTCCAACTAGAACCCGTTTATTTCAAATGTTTCAGCAAGCGCCGCGAGAAGTTCGTAGTGCCAAGATCTGTCATATGGTTGCCGTCCACGGTGTCCTCGTTACCGATACCTTTTTCCTTTGATACGTCTATAAATCTCAGGTTCTTAAGCGGGCCTGTCTTGACGGTTTTTCCGGTTACCGGATCCTTAAGGGTGGTGCCATGTTTCCTGAGTCTCTTGTAGATATCGTGGATAAGGATGTTCTCCTTTACCATATCATCGTTATTGCCCGGCAGGATAAACTGCTGCGGATACTCGAAGTTGTTCACAAGATATACAGGAGTCTTTGGATTCGAGTAGGCTATCCATCCGATGAAATAATCCGAGCTGTCCCGTGTGGTGTTGTATGTGCAATTTGGCAGGCAGTCAAGCACGTATGCAGAAGCTGGTATGGTCTTGATCCAGTCCGCCATATTGCCGTCCATTCTTCCGTTTCCGGAAAAGCCGAGATTGATTACAGGCTTGTTCAGTTTTCTGGAGATGATTGCGGGATATGCCATTCCCGGACGGGAAACGCAACCGCCCTGAGTGATGCTTGTTCCGTAGAAAAGAATCGGAAGGCCACCCTCAGCAAGGCTTCCTGAAGGAGGATAAATTGTTGCGGTTGAATCTATTCCAATTTCCATATTGTCCACGCCATCATACAGAGGGAGATATATCATGTAATCTCTCTTTCCTCCGTACATTTTTCTCACAAAAACGCTGTTGGAATTTTTGCCGTTAGGGAACGCGGTACCGGCAAACTTCCACTCCCTGTTCTGTACCAGAACATACAGATCCATTCCCTTTATTCCCGTATAGGCCATGTGGTTCATTCCAAAGTTATAGGTCAGTGTCCAGCGCGCTCCTATGCACTCGGCGTCAGTGGAAAAACGGATGGCTATTCCCGCTCCGTCACAGCCAAGTTCCCAGAGTTCTTTTCTTACAATTCCCTTAAGCCTGTTCGGTATGCGGTAGTAATAGCAACTATCTGCATCAGGCTTTTCAGCCTGCCCAATCATCACGGCATCTCCTTGAGCTATAAGCTGTTTTACATCGTAATACTTGAGTTCTGAGGCCTTCTGGGCATAAGATATCTGAAATATCAGCATCGCTGAGAGAAGGAAGAAAAAGACTTTTTTCATATTGCGTTTATTCAGTTTTTATCCACTCTATTTTTATTCCCCTGCGCTCCATTCCGCGGAGCCAGGTCATCTGCCGCTTTGCAAACTGATGGATTGCAATGGCAAGATGTTCTTTCATATAATCGTAAGAGATTTCTCCGGTTATGTATTGTGTAAGAAACTTGTATTCAAGGCCGTAGTAAATCAGGTCCTCTGGCTTTATTCCCTTGTCCAGCAGGGTTTTCACCTCATCAACCATTCCGCTGTTCAGCCTCTCCTCAAGGCGGCGGTCTATTCTCTGATTACGCCTTTCGCGGTCCGGATTCAGGGCAATATAATGCACTTTTTCTGGACCTTTAAAGGACTCTTCCCGTGGCGGAATCTTGTCGTAAGCAAGCTCTATCTCGATTGCCCTGATGACTCTTTTCCTTGTGTCAAAATCCGTGTTGTTGTGAGGGGTTGTGCCGTGCTTTGCCTTGAGTTCAGAGAGCATCGCTACCAGTTCTTCCATGCTCTTTTTCTCCAGTTCCGCACGGAGGTCAGGATCCGGTGCAACTTCCTTAAGGTCATAGTCTTTGCAAACGGCCTCGATGTACAGTCCGCTACCGCCGCAAAGGATGGGAAATACATTCTGAGCTTTAAGTTCAGAATACACCTTGTCAAAATCTCTCTTGTAGCGGAACAGGTCATATTTCTCTCCCGCCTCGGCGATGTCTATAAGATGATACGGAATCTCTCCGTATTCTGCGATATCCTTGCCCGTGCCGATGTCCATTCCCCGGTAGACTTGACGTGAATCTGCGCTGATAATTTGGCACTCCCTGAACGGAAGTTCTCTGCTTTTGCACAGGGAATTTATCCACCTTGCAACCTTTACTGCAAACGCCGTCTTGCCGGAAGCCGTAGGCCCCATAACCACAAGCATATCGCAGAGTGTCCATTTCCGTTTGAATACACCGGCCTCCATAACATCTAATCTTTAAGACATCCTATAGGTACGACGTATACACCATCTTCCTTTCTTCTGTATGCAGTATTGCCGATACCAACAAGAACCATAAGGAATGACGGTTTCTTCATTTTGGTAATGTCTATTTTGTTGCTTAGTTTCTTGAGTGTCGCGACTCCTTCGTTTATAAGCGTTTCTCCACCGATTTTAATTTCCACAAGACCGTAATCTCCGTTTCTCAAATGAATAATGGCATCGCACTCCAGTCCGTCGGCATCCCTATAGTGATATACTCCTCCCAAAAGAGATTCCGAATAGGTTCTCAAATCCCTTATTGCCAGAGCTTCAAAGAAAAGGCCAAATGTATTGAAATCACACAGAAGGTCTTTAGGCCCTATTCCCAGGCAAGCCGTTCCTATTGACGGGTCTGTAAAATATCTTGTGTTGGTTGTTCTGATTGCGGTTTTTGAACGCAAGTTTGGATTCCATGCTTCTGATTCTTCAACAACAAACAGCTTCCGGAGTGCTTCGATATAGGAAGAAACGGTTTCAACATCCATTCCGTTGGCTTCGTTTGCCCTCATATCAGCCGCTATCGTTTCAAACGTGGCTTGAGTTCCCTGGTTTCTTGCGTAAGAACGCAATAACCGTCTGACCCTTTCCGGGGATCGTTTAATACCGTCGGCTCGGGACATGTCTCTCTTTTCAATAGCTTCTACATAAGAATGGGACATATCTAAAGCCAAATCTCCTTTGATATCTATTGCTTCCGGCCATCCGCCCCGGCATACCAGATATGCCAGCTCTTCTTTATTCAGGTTGCTTGTTTCCAGCAGTTTTTCTTTTTCTCCGAAAAGATCCCCAAGGCTGACAGTTCCATTTGATTCTCCCGATTCATACAAAGACATAGGTCTCATTCTCAGCCAGGAGAACCGTCCCGTTCCGGAGTGGCGTATCTTTCTGTTTTCCGGAATAGAACCATTCTCTTCCTGAATAGGGGTGGAGGATCCGGTTAGGATAAAATGGCCGAGCCCTTTTCTGTGATCTACCTCAAAACGTATAGTATCCCATAATTGAGGAGCTATTTGCCATTCGTCAATAAGCTTTGGTTTGTCTCCAAGAAGCAGTTGTTTGGGATTAATATCCGCAGCAACAAGATTGTTTGTGATGCTGTCTGGATCGTCCATATATAGAATGCTCCTGGCGTGCTGTTCTGCCGTGGTTGTTTTCCCGCACCATTTTGGACCTTCTATCAAGACGGCGCCCGAAGTGGTAAGCTTTCTTTCCAGAATAGAGTCGGCAATTCTTTTCCTATAGTTTTCCATAAGATTCAAATTTGGTGTAAAGATATAAAATCCGAGAAATGTTGAAAAATTTTTCCGATGATTGTGGGTAAAATTTTCCGAGAATTGTGCCAAATTGCGGGAATTATATTACTTTTGCAGCCGATGAAGGAGAAGAAATCCAAAATAAGCATTGCTAACCGCAGGGCGGGGTTCGATTATGAATTCCTGGAGAATTACACTGCGGGTATAGTCCTGTACGGAACGGAGATCAAGTCCATCCGTGCGGGCAAGGCTTCTTTGGTGGACACTTATTGCATTTTCATTGGAGGTGAGTTGTATGTGAAGAACATGCACATCGCCGAGTATTTCTGGGCCAGTTACAATCGCAAAGACCCCAAGCGAGACCGCAAGCTCCTTCTTTCTCGCAAGGAACTCAACAAACTTCAGAGAGCGGTAAAAGAAAAAGGACTTACTATTGTTCCGAAACGCTTATTCATCTCGGACAACGGCTATGCCAAGCTGGACATTGCCCTGGCTAAAGGAAAGAAAGAATACGACAAAAGAGAGTCCATCAAGGACAAGGACCGTCGCCGTGCAGAGCAGCGGGGAGACGATTACTAAAAGTAATATCCAATACCCAGGCCTATCTGAAGAGTAGAATACTTTTTGTCAGCTCGTCCTCTGTTAATGATATCTGGGCTAAAACTCAAAGAGATAGTCGTCTTGTTTATGTTGAGATCAACCCCAGCCGACAAACGCAGATTAAAAGAATGTAAATTATGGTCATTGCATTCTTTTCCGACAAAGCAATCTGGAGAGTATTTGAAAATGTATCGTGCGTCAGGACCACAACCAACGGCCAAACTCAATTTATTATTAAGGATAAAATCATAACCTACTTTAGCTTGAATACCAGCTCCAAGCTCTCTCAACCTATTGTAGGGCATAACAGCCTTCTCGCGGTTTAGTCCATGAACGGAGTTTATAAAAGGCAAGTCTGAAAAAAGAAATTTTGCGGATTCTTCCACAAACCAGCCATTGTCTTTATTGAAGAACTGTTTTGCTCCAAAATCCGCGGTAACGCCTGGTGTAAAATTGTGGCCGAACTCTCCAGAAACGGAAGTATAGACATTTGTTGTGTAATTTGCTCTCACAAATACACTGTTGTTTCTATGAACTTGGGCTGTTGAAAATAAACAGACACTTAGCATTAAGAATAATGTTGAAAAGAATCGTTTCATAATGGTACATATTTAAAGGAACATTTGCAAGATAATATATTTCTAAAAAAAAACAAACACAGTACTTTAGCTAAGCTTGTTATGAGCGTCAGAAGACCTTATTTCAGGTCATTTAGGTCTACGAGCTTGTTGATTATGGCGTAGACCGTGATGCCGGAAATGGAGTTGATTCCGGTTTTGCGGGATATGTTCTTGCGGTGGGTGGTGACAGTGTGGATGGAGAGGTGGAGCCTGTCCGCTATCTCTTTGTTGGTAAGGCCTTTGGCAACCTCTGCCACAATGTCTTTTTCTCTCTGGGAAAGGGTGCTTTCAGGATTTGGGTCTTCCTCTGGCTTTTTGCTTTCGGCATTTTGGGAAACTGCATCGCTGAGGAGACGGCTGATAGAAGGAACAAGAAGCCTGTCTTCTATTTCCGTATGTTTTTTCAGGTCTTCCTCAATGGAATAGATGTCTTTGAGAATTTCTGTCCTCAGCGATTGGGAATAGCCATCTGGAAGATATTTGAGGATGGTGTTCTTAAGGTCTGAAAGCTTGTCCTCTATATTGGTGTGGTTCTCTGCAAAGAGGTGAAGGTCAAATGGGGAGATGTTGTTTTTCTCTCCGCCAAGCAGGCTTTCAAGGAACGGGAAAACAACCTCTTCCTCAAAGCGGAAATGGTGGTTGATTTCCTCATCGTAATCGTCGTAAAATTTGTGGAGGATCCGGGCGTTGTTCCTGTCTCCTTCTTCAAGCAGGAGGTGGATTTTCTCGTGAAGTTTTGGAAGGCTGTTTTGGGAATAGTATCTGTGAGAAGTCTTCAGATATCCTATAAGACGCTTGATATCCTGGATGGAAAGAGAGTCTGCCCGAGGTTCATAATCTTCTCTTGAGTAAATGTTGCAGATATCGGTGAGCAACTGAGAAGAAAGGTTGTACCTGGAGCAGACTTCTTCTATCGTAGCCTCGTGGAAACCAAGCCGTATGTCCAACCGCTCCAATACGGAAAGTATTGCAGGGTTGGCGTTTACGGCATCGGCCAGATGTGTCTTCCCGGTAATCATGGGCTAGTTGCAGGTGCAGACAAGGTTGCGGTCTCCGTAGCCATCGTCCACTCTTGAAACTGCAGGCCAGAACTTGTTCTCCCTGATCCACTCCAGAGGATAGGCGGCCAGCTCCCTTGAGTAAGGATGGCTCCATGTATCTGCGCAGCACTCGTGTGCAGGATGCGGAGCTTTGGCCACAGGATTGTCCTTAGGGTCAAACTCTCCGGAGGCAATCTTCTCGCACTCTGCCTTGATGGTCTTCATAGCCTCTATGAAGCGGTCCATTTCCTCCTTAGGCTCGCTCTCTGTAGGCTCGACCATAAGGGTCTCGTGAACAGGGAAGGAAAGGGTAGGAGCGTGGAACCCGAAGTCCATCAGTCTCTTGGCGATGTCTGTAGAACCGACTCCATATTTCTTGAGGAAGTCTCTGCAGTCCAGCAGGCACTCATGGGCAACTCTTCCGGTAGCGCCTGAATAAACTGTAGGATATTCATTTTTCAAAGCCTCGGCGATGTAGTTGGCGTTGAGTATTGCAACCTCGCTGGAAGCCTTGAGTCCATCGGCGCCCAGGAGCTTGATGTAAGCGTGGGTGATAGGGAGAAGGAGAGGATTTCCGTAGAAGGCTGCGGAAACGGCATCCATTCCTCCGTTGTTTTCAGGTTTGCCAGGAAGATAAGGCGCCAGCTCCGAGGTGCAGCAGATAGGGCCAACTCCAGGACCGCCACCGCCGTGAGGCATGGCGAATGATTTGTGGAGATTCAGGTGGCAGATGTCCGCTCCAATGGTACCAGGATTAGTAAGTCCTATTTGGGCATTCATGTTGGCTCCGTCCATGTAAACCTTGCCGCCAAACTTGTGGATAGCGTCTACTATCTCCCTGATTTTCACCTCGAATACTCCATGTGTGGAAGGATAGGTGATCATGAGTCCTGCCAGATTCTCTCCAGCGGCCTCGGCTTTCTGCTCCAGTTCCTCAACGTTGATATTTCCTTTCTCGTCGCATCCAACAAGCACAATGTCAAAGCCTGCCATTGCCGCAGAAGCCGGATTGGTTCCGTGAGCGGATGTCGGGATAATCATAACCTTGCGGTTGGTCTGTCCGTTAGCGTTGAAGAAGCGGCGGATTGTGGTAAGTCCGGCATACTCTCCCGCTGCACCTGAGTTCGGCTGGAGAGAGCATGCTGCAAATCCAGT
>JAFZMA010000088.1 GCA_017551215.1 Bacteroidales bacterium
CCTTACGATGTAAGTACATATATAAAAAAGGAGAGATACTGTGAAAAAAGCTTTTTCTATTTTCATTACAATTATTATGCTGGTCGCACTGGTTTCCTGTGCATCAGGCGGTGGAGCAGCTTCAGCTGAAGCAGAGGCAGAGATCATCAATGTTTCATCCATTGAGGAACTGGCCAAGGCCGCAAAGACAAAAGGAGCAACCGTAGTCCTTCAGAACGATATCGTCTGGAGTCCGGAATTCACCTCCAACTCACCGTTTGAAATCAACGTCGGGAAGAAGACGGTCATAGATCTCAACGGACATACGATTTCAAACATCAAGAGCTGCGCCCTCAGATTCTTCGGAGATTTCACGATCCAGAACGGAACCATCATCGGAGAAGGCGACAGCTACGGAATCCTGATCAACAGCAACAACACAACATCAGGAGTCGACTACAAGCCTGAAACAAGAGAGAACCACAAGGTCACGGTAGACAACCTGAAGCTCGTCGAGTGCGGAATCCGTGCAGAGCTCTCCACAATCACGATTACCAACTGTGATGTCCAGAATTCGGGTGATTCCGGAAACTCCAACTGCCTCTACTTCGTAGGTGTGGTTGCCAAGATTTCGGACTGCAAGCTGAATCAGACTGCATCTGCAATCGAGACCGTTTCCAGAACCAACTGTGTCTACTGCTCAGGCAACTCCACAATCAGACTCACCAACCTCACTCTTGAGGGAACAAAGCGTCTGAACGCCTACAAGAACACCGTTTCCTACAAAATCGATAATTGCCCGGGTTGGACAACATCAACCCCGGAATACGTAAACAAGTAATCAGGAGAGAAGCATGAGAAAAGTATTCTTAATTCTTTTGATCGTCTTGATGGCGACACTTGTTGCCTGTAAGAACGAGCCCACACCGGTGGATACCGGAGATGACGGCTTCCTGCACGTTTCAACATTTGCGGATTTCGTTAAGGGCCTTACCAGTGCAAAGAAGACTGAGTCAAAGACCCTTGTCCTTGATGCAGATATCGAATGGGATGCAGTTAAATATCCCGGAGGAGCAGATGTAACGGTTGAAGAAGAGAGTGTCACTCTTTTCTCCAAAGCCGGAACCGTCAAACTCACAAAACCGCTCAGACCCAACGAGAGCGCTCTCTCTGTTGATGTGTCGGGACTCACGATCGATCTCGGCGGACACAAGATTACCGGAGTTCCTACCAATGCATTCAACCTCAAGGGAGATAGCTTCACCCTTAAGAACGGTCAGATCCTTGGAGCCGGAGACAATGCAAAATACAGCATCAACATCAACTACAACGGAAGAAACGCTTCAACCAGCAATGGAATGAAGGATCTGGCTCTCGACAGAGCTCCTGCAGCATACACGGAATCCGATTCCGCATGGAAAAAGAGGGTCATAATATCCGATCTGACTGCCACAGGAATGCTCTGCGGCTATTCAACGGTTGAAATCAAGAACTGTTCATTCACCGGCGGTGCCTACAGAGGTCTTGTTCTCCAGGGTTCCAGCGGAATCGTTGAGAATGTCACTGTTGATGCTCCCAGCGCGACATCTGCAGGATTTGTCGCACACAGCTATGGAACAGTCCTCGTGAAGGGAACATGCAGCTTCAAGGGAAAGTTCGGCGTGTATTCTGCAATGTGCCCGAATCTTATCTTTGACTCCTCTGCAGTCGTTACCGCAACAGGCGCCAGCACATACGCGCTTTATCTTGAGACGCAGGGAAAGATTACCGTAAATGCAGGTGCAACACTTACACTTGCTCCTAAGAGCGGGAATGCTTCGTTCTATATGAGAACAGGCTCGATGGTTGATATTGCTGCCGGAGCAACACTCAAGGATGCTTCTGGCGCTGCAATGGCCAAACCGATTCCCGATTCCGAAAAAGATATGGATAAGGAAGGAGCTTCCGATTCTGCATGGGCAGGCCACGGCAAGGCTCCGGCTATCACAGACAACAGAACATAAAGGGAGATTGAGAAATGAGGAAAACTTTAGTTGTATTGCTGCTTGTTGCAGTTCTGATCGGCGCTTTCGTTTCATGTAAGGAAGAGCCGGCTCATGAGCATACATGGGACGCTGGAAAAGTAACAACTCCAGCCACTTGTGAAAAAGCAGGTGTGAAGACATACACATGTTCTTGTGGAGAGACCAAGACAGAGGCTATTCCCGCTCTCGGTCATGATTATTCTACGGAATGGACAATCGATACACCGGCTACATGTACGGATCCTGGTTCGAAGAGTCATCACTGTTCAAGATGTACCAGCAAGTCAGACGTGTCCCCGATTGAAGCCCTTGGCCATGATTATTCCGAGGAATGGACAATCGATACACCGGCTACATGTACGGAGCCTGGTTCGAAGAGCCACCACTGTTCAAGATGTACCAGCAAGTCAGACGTGACCCCGATTGAAGCCCTTGGCCATGATTATTCTACAGAATGGACAATCGATACACCGGCTACATGTACGGAGCCTGGTTCGAAGAGCCAC
>JAFZMA010000089.1 GCA_017551215.1 Bacteroidales bacterium
ACAGAGTTCCTTCTGAAGCCTTGTAGTCAAGAGAAACGATTTTTCCCTGTCCCCAGGCCTGGCAAAGCATCATCGCTGAGGCTAAAGCCAAAAATGATTTCTTCAGATTCATGGCTGTGAATATTAATGTCCAAAGATAACAAAAAAGGTTGCCCCTTAGGACAACCTTTTGATCAGATACATAGCCGTCAGCTATTTCTCAAACCTCTGGTTGAGAAGCTCCATCATCTTGATTACGGAGTAGGAGATTCTTGTACCAGGGCCGAAGATAGCGGCTGCACCGGCCTTGTAGAGAGCGTCATAGTCCTGGGCTGGGATAACTCCGCCGGCTACAACTATGATGTCCTCTCTTCCGAGTTTCTTCAGTTCGTTGATGATCTGAGGAACCAGGGTCTTGTGGCCTGCTGCCAGAGAGGAAACGCCAACGATGTGGACGTCGTTCTCAACGGCCTGCTTTGCTGCCTCGGCAGGAGTCTGGAACAGAGGTCCCATATCCACGTCGAATCCGCAGTCTGCATAACCGGTTGCGACAACCTTTGCGCCACGGTCGTGACCATCCTGTCCGAGCTTTGCAACCATGATACGAGGCTGGCGGCCTTCCTTCTTGGCGAACTCGGCAACCATCTTCTTTGCCTTCTCGAACTCGCTGTCTTTCTTTACTTCAGATGAGTAAACGCCTACATTCATACGGATCTTTGCTGTGTATCTTCCTACTACCTCTTCGCATGCGTCAGAGATTTCTCCGAGGGAAGCCCTTGCCTTAGCAGCCTCTACTGCAAGAGCGAGGAGATTGCCCTTCTTGGTCTTTACGCACTCGGTGATAGCGGCCAGACACTGTTTAACTTTCTCGTTGTCTCTGGTCTTGTACAGTTTCTGCAGACGGGCTACCTGCTGCTGGCGAACCTTGGTGTTGTCGATATCCAGAATCTTGATAGGATCCTCGTGGTCGAGACGGTAGCGGTTCAGGCCGATGATGGTCTCCTCGCCGGAGTCGATTCTTGCCTGCTTTCTTGCAGCGGCTTCCTCGATTCTCAGTTTAGGAATACCGGTCTCGATAGCCTTTGCCATACCTCCCAGTTTCTCCACTTCCTGGATATGTCCCCAAGCCTTGTGAGCCAGTTCGTTGGTCAGGCTCTCGATATAGTATGAACCTGCCCAAGGGTCGATTGAACGGCAAACCTGGGTCTCCTGCTGGATGTAGATCTGGGTGTTACGGGCAATTCGTGCGGAGAAGTCTGTTGGCAGAGCGATAGCCTCGTCCAATGCGTTGGTGTGCAAGCTCTGGGTATGTCCCAGTGCGGCTCCCATTGCCTCGATACAGGTTCTTGCAACATTGTTGAAAGGGTCCTGCTCTGTAAGGCTCCATCCGGAAGTCTGGCAGTGAGTTCTGAGGCTGAGGCTCTTAGGGTTCTCAGGGTTGAACTGCTTAACTATCTTTGCCCACAGCATTCTGGCGGCTCTCATCTTTGCAATCTCCATGAAGTGGTTGGTTCCGATTGCCCAGAAGAAACTGAGTCGCGGAGCAAACTTGTCTACAGGGATGCCTGCCTTGATACCGGTACGGAGATATTCCAGACCGTCTGCAAGGGTGTAGGCCATCTCGATATCGTTGGTTGCACCTGCTTCCTGCATGTGGTAACCGGAAATAGAGATGGAGTTGAACTTAGGCATGAACTGAGATGTATAGGCGAAGATATCGCCGATGATTCTCATACTGAACTCAGGAGGATAGATGTAAGTATTACGAACCATGAACTCCTTGAGAATGTCGTTCTGGATGGTACCTGCCATTTCCTCGAGCTTTACTCCCTGCTCCAGACCGGCCACGATGTAGAAGGCCATGATAGGGAGAACGGCTCCGTTCATAGTCATGGATACGGACATCTTTCCAAGAGGAATCTGGTCGAAGAGGATCTTCATATCCTCTACAGAACAGATACTTACGCCTGCCTTTCCAACATCGCCTACAACTCTTGGGTTATCTGCGTTGTAGCCTCTGTGAGTCGGAAGGTCGAACGCTACGGAAAGACCTTTCTGGCCTGCGGCCAGGTTTCTTCTGTAGAATGCGTTGGATTCCTCTGCGGTAGAGAAACCTGCGTACTGGCGGACAGTCCAAGGCTTCTGCACATACATGGTGCTGTAAGGTCCTCTAAGGAAAGGCGCTACACCGGCTGCATAATGCAGATGCTCCATTCCTTCCAGATCCTTTGCGGTATAGTTGGTCTTGACAGCTATCTTTTCAGGGGTATTCCAAAGAACTTCCTTCTTTGCTGCACCCTTCTTTGCTGCAGGCTTTGCAGCTGACTTATATACTAAATCGTTGAATTTTGGACGCATAACTTTTCCTCCCCTTATTTGATAAGTTTTTCCTGATAAGCCTTAAGTGTCTCCAGCACATTGCTGCGGACACTGATGAAGTTCTCTATACCCTTTGCAATCAGATCGTTCTTGCATTCAGGGTCTCCAGCTACAACTACGATACCCTTCTTGCCTACAATCTTGGCAATCTGAGGAACCTCCACTGCATATTCGTCATCTGAAGAGCAGGCTACGATGATGTCTGCCTTTGCCTTCAGGGCGGCCTTTGCTCCTTCTTCAGGAGAGTTGAAGCGGTTGTTGTCCACTACCTGGAAACCGGCTACTGCAAAGAAGTTGCAGGCGAACTGTGCCCTTGCGCGGCACATTGCCAGATTTCCGTAGGTAACCATAAACGCCATTGGACGTTTCTTTGCCTTGTCT
>JAFZMA010000090.1 GCA_017551215.1 Bacteroidales bacterium
AATCAGAAGCCTGAAAAGGATGTCTCAGACGCCGATAATCATCTCTTCCGATTATCTGGATGCCATGTTGATAGAATCGATCGGCGGAATACCGAATGTCATCGCCGTCAATTCATGCATGCTTGAAAGCGAAGAGTTTGCCATGAGGGTGAGATCCATTCTCGACGGATCCGAGCCTCTTGCAACGAATACCGGAGCCATAGTAAAGAGAGCTCAACTCTACATCTGCTCCCACGCCACTCTTCCTTTGAGCAGATGGCAGATAGCCGATGAGGTCCATGTTTCGGAGGATTATCTGACAAGGGTTTTCAAGAAGGAATTGGGACTGTCTCCATGGGACTATCTGAACCGATACAGGGTATGGCTTGCAGGCACTCTGCTCCGCAACACAGGTATGTCCGTCAACGAGGTCGCAGAGGCCACAGGTTTTCAGGATCAGGCGTATTTCTGTAGGGTGTTCAAGAAGATACGTGGTTACAGCCCCAGCCGGCTGAGAAGCATAAAAAAGTCGGAATTGTACAAAAAACAGTAGTATAAGTCAAAAGTCTCCTCCCATAAACTGAAAGCACTGAGAGGAGATAGTCTGCCTTTTCGGGGTGGACGGACTTTGGAATGAGAACGGGAAAAAACTATCAACTGTATCTTGAGGTGGACGACCTCAAAAGGCGCCTGAAAGAGTGTGAGCCTTCAGAGAAAGACGGGATTGCCGGTGAACTCAAGGCAAAGAAAAAACAGCTCAGGAAGGCGGAAAACCATTATCTTCTGGCGGAGATGAATAGACATAAGTACATCTATCTTATGTTGCTCCTTCCGGTGGTATACTACTTTATATTCAAGTACATCCCCATCTGGAACGCACAGATTGCATTCAGGGATTTCATCTCTCTTAAACGAACCGGAATAACCGGAGGAACATGGGTCGGTCTGAAGAATTTCAAGACTTTTGTGGGATCCTATTATTTCTGGGATCTGATTCGGAACACGCTCATGTACAGTTTCGGCAAGCTTCTTGTGAGTCTTCCGCTCTCCATTCTTCTTGCAATAGCAATCTACGAGTGCACGCACAAGGCCCTGAGAAAGGTGGTTCAGACCCTTTCCTATCTGCCTCACTTCCTCTCATGGGTCATCATGTACGGAATCCTGCTGGCCATCCTGTCTCCGTCCGAGGGTATCCTCAACGATATCATTAAGCTTTTCGGAGGTACTCCCAAGAGCTTCCTGACCGATACTACGGCATTCCCCGTTATCGTCATCCTCTCGGATGCATGGAAGGAAATAGGGTGGAGTGCAATCATCTTCATTGCAGCCCTCATGGGTATTGACGGTACCCTTTTCGAGGCCGCGATAGTGGAGGGTGCAAACAGCTGGCAGCGTGTCAGGTATATAACGCTTCCCTCGATCAAGCCTGTCATAGTTGTCGTTCTTCTGATGAAGATAGGTACTATCCTGGATGCAGGCTTCAACCAGTTGTATATGTTGTATAGCCCTGCAGTCTACAGCGTGGGTGACATCATCGATACCTGGGTATACCGCGGAACAATAAACGGTC
>JAFZMA010000091.1 GCA_017551215.1 Bacteroidales bacterium
ACTCTGTCAGGTTCATACAAATCTATCCACAGGACATCATCAAAACCTAAGTTTTCTGTCAATTCCTTAACATCCGAGGTAGTCAGAATCTGCCCCTTAGATTTGTAGAACACCTGAATCATACTCCGGCCTCCTTCTTTATGATTATAGAGTTAGACATAGCGGATTTCTTCTATACGCGCAAATTTAAGAATTTTTCTTTGCAAACAGCAACATTCCCAGGAATGTAAGTCCTGCAATCACAAGGATGAGCGCGAATCCAAAGTCATAACCGAATCCGAACACCTTATTCTGGATGCAGTAGCAAATAACAGGAACCAGCACCGCAATGAACGGAACTGCCTTGTCGCAGGTCTTGAGTTTGGTAAGGATACCATACATGAAGATACCCAGGAGAGGGCCGTAAGTATATGAAGCAATGGCATATACCATGTTGATAACGCTGTCGCTCTTGAGGTAGTTGAAAGCCACCATCATAGCCACAAAGAGGACAGCCATCAGAATGTTCACTCTCTGGCGAACGCTCTTCTTTTTCTCCTCTCCCCAATCTCTCTTTTCCATTCCGATAAGGTCTATGCTCGCCGATGTGGTCAGAGATGTAATAGCGTTGGCGCAGGAAGGATAGGCTGCAGAAATAAGTCCGATGAAGAATATCACTCCGACTATAGGCCTGAGACTCAGTGCCACTGTAGGGAAAATCTTGTCTGCCTCAATTCCGCCGGCTGCCTTGGTAACAGAAGACAGAAGTTCAGGATGGTTAACCATGAAGATAGCCAGAACTGCACCAATGATGAGGAAGAGCAGGTTCACAGGAATCATCATAGCCACAGATGTCATCATATTCTTCTGGCTCTCTTTCAAGTTCTTGCAGCTCAAGCTCTTCTGAATCATGCTCTGGTCCAGACCCGTCATAGCCACAGGCACAACCAGTCCGCTGATGAATCTCTTAAGCCAGTGGGTTCCGTGACTCCAGTCCGTGTCAAATATGTCTGAATGGGAATCTGCATGCACATTGGAAAGCATATCGCCGAATCCCCATCCCAGTTCCTTGCAGATGAATACCAGGGAAAGAACCACAGCCACGATCATGAACGTGGTCTGGAATGTGTCCGTCCAGATTATGGTCTTTACTCCACCCTTCAGCGTGTAAAGGATAGCTATAAGCACAAAGATTGCAGCAGCAACCCAGAAAGGCATTATATGGCTCCCGTCCGGACGGATAAGCACAAAGTTATACAGCACAAACACTACAAGGAACGTTCTTACAGTAGCTCCCAAGAACCTGGAAATAATGAAGAAGGAAGCTCCGGTCTTGTAGCTGCACACACCGAATCTCCTCTCCAGGTACGAGTAGATGGAAGTCAAATTCATCCTGTAATACAGAGGAAGCAGCACCAGCGCAATAATCAGATAACCTCCGATAAAGCCTATCAGCATCGGAAGGTACCAGAATCTCTCGTTATACACGTTGCCCGGAACGCTCATGAAGCTAACGCCGCTCAGCGATGCCCCGATCATTCCGTAAGCCACCACAAACCAGTTGGATTTGCGGTTTCCAGTGAAATACGAGCTGTTGTCTGCTTTCCTGCTTGTAATGTAGGCGATGAAGAAAAGAATCGCCGTGTAAACCAGGAACGTCACAAGTAGTATTGTATGGTTCATCTTGCTAGATTTTAAATGGTTGTCTATTCTCTATGCTTTTGGCCAAAGTAAGCTCGTCTGTGTATTCCAAATCATCTCCAAACGCCACTCCCCTGGCAATAGCCGTTATGTAAATGTCATATTTTTTCAGACGGTTGTAGAGAAAATATGAAGTGGTCTCGCCTTCCATGCTCGTGGAAAGGGCCAGCACAACCTCTTTCACACCCCCGTCATTTATTCTTTTTTCCAGCTCAGCGATGGAAAGATCTCCGGGACCCACACCGTCCATCGGGCTGATTATGCCTCCCAGCACATGATACAATCCGTTGTAAGTCTGAGTGTTCTCAATGCTAAGCACATCGCGCACACTTTCCACAACACAGATGATGCTCCGGTTGCGCCTGCGGTCCGAGCA
>JAFZMA010000092.1 GCA_017551215.1 Bacteroidales bacterium
TACCTCAATGAGCTTGAATGGATTAACGGCAAAATCTGGGCAAATGTCTATCTTACAGACGATATCGTAATCATAGATCCGGAAACGGGATATGTGACGGATGTAATAGACTGCAAGGGTATTCTCCCTGCAAAACTCACTACCAAAGACACAGATGTACTGAACGGAATCGCGTACGATCCTTCAGACAAAAGCATCTACGTGACCGGCAAATACTGGCCGAGACTCTACAAGATAACCTATTAAAGAAGGTGCAGCGTACCTATCAGATACAGCAGGCCATATCCTAAGGCCATGCTGACTACTCCCATTATCACACCTATACGGCTCATGTCTTTCTGGCTTACCAGATTGGTGGCAAAGGCAAGGGCGTTTGGCGGAGTGGAAATCGGAAGAATCATTGCACTGGAAGCGGCTACCGCCACACCTATCAGAACCGTTGAGGTGCCACCGATAACTCCAAGGCTGTCTCCCATTGCGGTGCAGACAACTGCAAGGATAGGCATCAGTAAAGCTGCTGTAGCAGAGTTGGATATGAAGTTGGACAGTGCATAGCAGATAAGTCCTGAAAGTATCAGTATGAACAGCGGGGAGAAGCTTCCGAACGGAATGCTCTTAACAGCCAAATCCGCAAGTCCGGAAGCATTAAGACCGTAACCCAGGGCAAAACCGCCGGCTACCATCCAGATTACAGACCAGTTGATCTGTTCCAGATCCCTTCTGTTAATTACACCCGTGATGGCGAAAACCACAAACGGAATCAGCGCCACCGTATAGGAATTAATGCCGGTTACGGAATCCAGGAGCCAGAGAATCACCGTTATAGCAAAAGTTATGATAACCACCTGTGTATGCCATCCCTTGTGAAGATTCTCCTCTATCTGGAGTTCCACGGTCTTCTGTGTGAACGGGAACATCTTCTTTATGATGTACCAGGCCATGAACAAAAGCACAATGACCAGAGGGAACATGAACATCATCCACTGGCCGAAACCAATTCCCAGGTTAAGTCCTTCAGGATCATTGAGATATTTTATGGCAATAGTGTTTGGAGGGGTTCCAATCGGAGTTCCCATTCCTCCCAGATTGGCGGCAACCGGAATTGCCAGGGCAAGAGCTATCCTTCCCTTTCCGCTTGCAGGAAGCTGCCTGAACACAGGTGTAAGGAAGGTAAGCATCATCGCTGCGGTTGCGGTGTTGCTTATGAACATGGAAAACAGTCCGGTAATCAGCAGGAATCCGAGAAGCACGTTTTCGCTCTTCTTTCCGAAAGGCGTAAGGAGGATCTTAGCCAGACGGGCATCAAGACCGGTTTTGGTGGCGGCAATCGCCAGGATGAAACCGCCGATGAAAAGCATTATCACAGGGTCTGCGAACGTTGCCATCACACCTTTATAGCTAAGAAGTTTTCCTACCTTCTCAGCATCGCACATCGGCCCTATTCCGGAATCCGACGTAAACAGCAAAAGCAGTCCGATTACAGCCACGGAAGTTGCCCACGCAGGAACCACTTCCATAATCCACATCAGCATTGCAAAAACGAACACGGCTATCAACCTCTGCTGCACCACCGTAATACCTTCCAGACCGAACCAGGAAGACGGCATATTCCATACGAAAAGCGTGAGTATCAGCACCACAAGAGCCTGATAAACCTTCCTC
Organism: Bacteroidales bacterium; assembly: GCA_017551215.1. The sequence goes on from JAFZMA010000092.1 coordinate 1,663, forward strand.
ATCGCCCTATCCGGATGGGTCCACTTCTCGTAATACTTCTTTAATGCCTGTTCAACTTTCTCAAAACCAATATACCGTGTAAACATAGACCGTTTGTGTTAAAATTTTGCGCTGCAAATATACAAAATACTATCTTTCTCGCTACGCTCGCAAGATAGGCTGCGTCTCGGAAATGCATACCAGTTTGCATTTCTCTCGACTTGCACTATCTTTGTCGCTCGGTACGGGAACTTTATCGCCGAGCAATCGGAGGAAAGTCCGGACAGGGCAGAGCAATGCGCTGTGGAAAGCACAGATGGGCGTAAGCTTATGTTCGGGGTAACAGAAA
>JAFZMA010000093.1 GCA_017551215.1 Bacteroidales bacterium
AAAAGGCCTCACCTCTTTTACTATTTCATATCTCCTTCATACCTGTATTCTTGCTCAAGAACTTCTCCAATACTTCTCCAATACTTCTCCAATTTATCTCCAATTTATCTCCAATTTATCTCCAATTCATCTCCAATTCAACTCCAATTCAACTCCAATTCTAGTAATTGGAGATGTATTAGAATTAAAATGGAGTAAGGACGGGGTAAAGGTGGAGTAAGGACGGGGTAAAGATGGAGCAAGAATGGGTCAGAAATTGAGCAAAGATGGGATAAGGAATGAATAGGTGCCTTTTCCTGATTTCACTTGACAGTTTTCACCGGGTTAAACTGAATTGCTTGTCAACATTGTTTATATCATACTGAAAAACTTGTCACTCTTTTCCTCTGCTTCCTGAAAGGCTTGACAAACGGGAGAGACATCGGAAACACCCCTTTTTCTCTTTGGCGTGGCAAAGTTAGGGAATAAATCCTTACCATACAAGTTTCCATCTGTCTTTTTTCCACAGGTTCATGCCGGGCGCCTCTCCGTTGTACACGTCCATGGGCTTTTTGTTGCCGATGCTCATGTGCGGGCGGACGTTGTTGTAGAAGTCAATCATCGCGCCTATCTCGCGTACAGCCTCCTCATGGTCTCTGAACATGGTCCGGTGGTAGATCCACTCGTCCTTGAGGATGCCGTTCATGCGCTCGGCCACTGCATTGTCCGTGGGGCTGTAGCACTCTGTCATAGAAATCCGTATGTGGTGCTCTTTCAGCTTGCTTACATACAGCTGGCAAGCGTACTGGACGCCTCTGTCAGAGTGATGGATAGTACCGCATAGGTTTCCACCTCCTGCCGTCTTGATGGCCATGTCAAGGGCCTTTGCCGTGTTCTCCGCCTCCAGCGACTCCGAAAGGCACCAGCCCAGTACGGCATGAGAGTAGCCATCGGTTATCAAGTGCAGGTAGAGCACGTCGCCCTCTATCCAGATGTAGGTGATGTCGGCATACCATACGTGGTTGGGATATTCGGCCACAAGGCCGGCTGTCAGGTTGGGATACTTGAAGTAAACGTGATTGGAGTCCGTTGTGTGCCGCGGCTTCTTCATCGGTAGCATGAGATGATGGCGGCGCAGCAGCTCCAGAAACGAATCTCTCCCTCCGACAAACTCATGTCCCAATTCCTCCGTCAGCAGCACGTGCAACTTCACCCCGCCAAGGCGGGGGGCTTGCATCCGGTACCATTCCACATATTCTATTATTACTTTCAAACGCTGCACCTCCGTGTACAGCACCTTGCGCTTCTCGTAGTACCATTGTCTACGTTTGTCAAACAGCCCGCAAAGGGTACCCACACTCTCCCGGGGGTACTCCTCGCGGAGCGCATCTACTGCCTGACACCATCTTTTTTTAATATGGAGACGCCCTCCTCGCGCTCGGCTATCTCTATCACCTTCTCCAAGGCACGGCACCGCATACGCTCCATCTGGAGGCTGCGTTCCAGAGCCGCTATGCGCTCCTGAAGGATCTCCTCGTCACTCTTGCCTTTGTTCTCTGCTTCCATACGGTAACGGGACATGATTTCGTCCAGCAAAGGTAGCTCTTTTTCCTCAACAGGCCAAATCTTTAGCCAGTCTGATAGGGCAGGAAATGAAATACCCCATTTCTTACAGGTGAAATTTTTTGACTGCCCGTTGAGATAATAGTCACTCAACACTTGGAGCTTGAAACTCACATCATAACTCTTTCGAACACTTTTTGTCATAACTTGGTACTTTTCTTATGGCGAAAATGTGTCAAGCTATTTCAGTACAAGACACTTACCGCCTATAGCGGTACAGTTCAAGCACCGGCAACCACGGGCACCGACGACAAGTTCGTAGTACTTATCACTAC
>JAFZMA010000094.1 GCA_017551215.1 Bacteroidales bacterium
AGGGATTTCATCAAGACATTGAATCCTTTTCCCGGAAGAAGTTTCGAAGTTATCCCAGACCAGTCAGTAATCCCATCATTTACAATAACAGCAAAAGATGGAGAGCTCGAGGTCATCATGAACGACCTGGCAATCCCTTTGCTGCAGATAAACCCAAGCTTCAAAGAAGTGGATGATTCCCCCGATTCCGACGAAGAGGCAAAGAAATTTGTCCATGACAAGGTACAGGATGCCCAGGACTTCATAGATATGATTGAAAGTCGGAAAGAGACCTTGGATAATGCGGCAGAGGCTATCATCAAGTGCCAGCGGGATTTCTTCCTAAAGGGTCCCAAGTATCTCAAACCACTTACTCAGCGGGAATTTGCAAAAATCATAAAGCGCAGCGAATCCACAGTATCCAGGATTGCAAGCTCCAAATATGTCCAGACCGACTGGGGCTTCTATCCATTCAGCTACTTCTTCCCATCACAAGGAGAGAGCGTAGTGGAAATCATCAGGGAAATCATGGAGACAAATAAAGACAAGCGCCTTTCCGACCAGCAGATATCTGATATGCTCAAGGAGAGGGGAATAAATATGGCCAGACGTACAGTTTCAAAATATAAATCAAAAATCAAATCAGGAGGCAAGTATGAATTTTGAAATCAGAGGAATCCATTATGAAGTTTCCGACAAGACCAGAGAACAGATTGAGAAGAAGTTCAAGCGTCTTGCAACTGCCGAGGACACACTGACATTCCTGGAGATCACTGTTGAGCGGGCAAACGGAATGTACACCCTGAAAAGCACCTTCGCTTTCAAGTGGGGCGGCGATGCCTATATCGAGACCACAGACGGCGATCTCTACGACGCAATAGACCAGCTTACAGACAAGGTGAAGACAAAGATTGTGAAAGAAAAAGAGAAGATGCAGGAAAAATCCATCTGATTTTCTACACTTCCCTTTTGTTCTTACATAGTATAAAATAGTTCTGATATGAAGAATTTTACCGTCCTGGATCTACTTGATCTGGACCTGAAAGAAAATGATGCTCTTTCGCTTAAATGCGTTGCAGGCCGGCAGGGGCTGGGAAACGAGATTACTATGTCCTTCCTTGACCGCCCGGGTCTGGCGCTCATAGGCTTCTTTGACAACTTCACATATCAGCGCATCCAGATCTTCGGAATCCGCGAGTCCAACTTCATCGAGAAGATGGAGAAGGAACAGAACTTTGATTTCCAGAACATAGAAAAATTCTTCTCCTACCAGATACCGTGCTGCATTTTCTCCACAGGCCTCCAGCCCGGCGAGAAGATCAAGGCCATAGCATCCAATGCCAACTGCCCGCTGCTGGTCACCCCCCTTTCCACAACCGAACTCACCAGGCGGCTCTCCCGCATCCTGGGCTCTGTATTTGCACCAAAGCAGCTCATATACGGCGACCCGGTGGAGGTATATGGAGTGGGCATCCTTATCCAGGGTAAAAGCGGCGTCGGAAAGAGCGAGGCCGCCCTTGAGCTCATAGAGCG
>JAFZMA010000095.1 GCA_017551215.1 Bacteroidales bacterium
AATTACTTTGATGAAAGGCAACGAGGCCATTGCCCATGCGGCAATCCGTTGCGGCTGTGACGGATACTTCGGGTATCCTATCACCCCTCAGAGCGAAGTGCTCGAGACCCTTGCCGAGCAGAAACCTTGGGAAACCACCGGTATGGTAGTTCTCCAGGCTGAGAGTGAGACTTCTTCTATCAATATGGTTTACGGCGGTGCAGGCTGCGGAAAGAAGGTTATGACCTCTTCTTCCAGCCCTGGTATCAGCCTTATGCAGGAAGGCCTGTCCTATATGGCTGGCTGCGAGATTCCTTGCCTTGTTGTTAACGTAAGCCGCGGCGGCCCTGGTCTGGGAACCATCCAGCCGAGCCAGGCAGACTATTTCCAGAGCTGCAAAGGTGGCGGACACGGAGACTATCACCTGATAGTGCTGGCTCCTTCTTCCGTTCAGGAGACCGCTGATTTCGTGGATCTTGCGTTTGAACTTGCGTTCAAGTACCGCAACCCTGCAATGATTCTTTCAGACGGTGTTATCGGCCAGATGATGGAGAAGGTTGTCCTTCCTCCTTTCAAGCCGAGAAGAACCGAGGAGCAGATTCTCAAGGAATGCCCTTGGGCTGCTACCGGAAGACCTAAGACCAGAAAGCCAAACGTAATCACTTCCCTTGAGCTGGATCCTGCAAAGATGGAGGAAATCAACATCCGCATCCAGAAGAAATACGCTGAGATTCAGGAGAAAGAGGTAAGATTCGAGGAGTTCATGCTGGAGGATGCCGAGTATGCTATCTGCGCATTCGGTTCAGCCGCCAGAATCGCCAAGAAGGCTATAGAGGATGCCAGAAAGGAAGGCATCAAGGTTGGTCTTCTCCGTCCTATTACACTTTGGCCATTCCCATACAAGGAGATTGAGGCCCTCAGCCACAAGGTAAAGGGTATCCTCTCCCTGGAAATCAATGCAGGCCAGATGGTTGAGGATATCCGTCTTGCTGTGAACGGAAGGATTCCTGTTAACCATTACGGCCGTCTGGGCGGAATCATCCCTGCTCCTGACGAGGTAGTAAACGAACTTAAGAAAATGATGTAGGAGGTATTGTTATGGATATTAAAGAGATAATTCAACCCGAGAATCTGGTTTACCAGAAGCCTGAACTTCTGAACGATACGCCTATGCATTATTGCCCTGGCTGCAGCCACGGAGTTGTACATAAACTCATCGCCGAGGTTATTGCAGATATGGGTATGGAAGAGAAGACAGTTGGTGTTTCTCCTGTAGGCTGCGCCGTTTTCGCTTACAAGTACATCGATATCGACTGGCAGGAAGCCGCTCACGGAAGGGCACCTGCACTGGCAACAGCCATCAAGAGACTGTGGCCGGACCGCATGGTATTCACTTATCAGGGAGACGGAGACTTGGCCTGCATCGGAACGGCCGAGACTATCCACGCCCTGAACCGTGGCGAGAACATCACCATAATCTTCATAAACAACGCCATTTACGGTATGACCGGAGGTCAGATGGCTCCTACAACCCTGCTGGGTATGAAGACAGCTACCTGCCCTTACGGTAGGGATGCCAAGCTTCACGGTTATCCTCTCAAGATAGCGGATCTTGCCGCACAGCTTGAGGGAACTTGCTATGTTACAAGGCAGAGCGTCCATAACGTTGCATCCATCAACAGGGCAAAGAGAGCTATCCGCAAGGCCTTCGAGTACAACATGGCCGGCAAGGGTTCCTGCATGGTAGAGATGGTTTCCACCTGCAACTCCGGCTGGAAGAAGACTCCTGCAAATGCCAACAAGTGGATGGAAGAGAACATGTTCCCGTTCTACAAGATAGGTGACCTTAAAGACATTAACCAATAAAAGGAGCGTAAGATGAAACAGGAAATTATCATTGCCGGATTCGGTGGACAGGGAGTTCTGTCCATGGGAAAGATCCTTGCTTATTCCGGACTTATAGAGGGCAAGGAAGTTACTTGGATGCCAGCTTACGGTCCTGAGCAGAGGGGCGGTACCGCAAACGTTACTGTCATTGTCAGCGATGAGGAGATTTCTTCTCCGATTCTCTCCACTTACGACACTGCCATCATTCTCAACCAGCCATCTATGGAGAAGTTCGAGAAGACGGTAAAGCCTGGCGGAACCCTCATCTACGACGGTTACGGAATCAACATCCCTCCAACAAGGACTGATATCAATATCTACCGTGTTGATGCAATGGATGTTGCAGCCAAGATGAACTTGATCAAGATCTTCAACATGATCCTTCTGGGAAGCTACCTTAAGCTTCATCCTATCGTTCAGATAGAGAGCGTGCTGAAGGCTCTGAAGAAGACTCTTCCTGAAAGGCATCATCACCTGATTCCTCAGAACGAAGAGGCAATCAAGACAGGTATGGACCTTGTGAAGTAAAGTCAGACCGATGATCGGTAAAGGCAGCTGCCCCGCAAGGGCGGCTGTCTTTTTTATTCCATTTAATTCGTATATTTATAGTCTGAAACATTATTAAATATTCGCGATATGGCAATGTGGCAAATTTGGCTGATCGTAGCCTTGGCTTTCTTTATTCTTGAACTCTTTACGACTGGTATTGCGGTAATCTGCTTCTCTTTTGGAGCGATAGCCGCCTGCATAGCGTCTCCTCTGGGAGCCAATTTCTATTGGCAGGTAATAATATTTGCACTGGTTACCCTGCTGAGTTTCATCTTCATAAGGCCTTTGCTGATAAAGCTTTTCTACAAGAAAGGCAAGGAAGAGGTCAAGACAAATGTGGATGCGCTGATAGGCCGCAAGGGCATTGTGTCAGAGGCAATCGATCCTGCAACCGGAGCCGGTAGGGTAAAGGTGGACGGAGACGACTGGAAGGCTGTATCCGTAGATGACCAGCCTATTGAACTTGGCGCGAGGGTGGAAATCCTCAAGCTGGACAGCGTGATTGTAACCGTAAGGAAAATCTCTTGATAATTGAATTATAATAACCTTTAAAATAAACAGTTATGGTATTTGGAATGGAACCAGGAATGCTAATACTAGTTGCGATTATCGTGATTGTAGTATTGATTGTACTCTCCGGAATCAAAGTTATTCAACAGTCTGAGACCAAGATTGTGGAAAGACTTGGAAAGTACCACGCAACCCTTCCTTCAGGTATAAACATCATCTGGCCTATAATCGACAAGCCAAGAAAGGTTTATATCCGCAAGGTTGTAGAAGGATATGACGGAACGGCTCACGTGATTATGCGCCAGAGTGACAAGATAGACCTCCGCGAGCAGGTGTTCGACTTCCCTAAGCAGAGCGTGATTACAAAGGATAATGTTACAACTACCATCAACGCGCTGCTGTATTTCCAGATCACGGATCCGATGAAGTCTGTGTATGAGATTGACAATCTGCCATACGCTATTGAAAAACTTACCCAGACTACTTTGCGTAACGTCATCGGTGAGCTTGAACTCGACCAGACCCTGACATCCCGCGATACCATCAACTCTAAGCTTCGTGCTGTGCTGGACGAGGCTACCAACAAGTGGGGTGTTAAGGTGAACCGCGTTGAGCTTCAGGATATTACGCCTCCGAGCAGCGTTCGTGACGCCATGGAGCAGCAGATGCAGGCAGAGCGTGAGAGGCGTGCCAAGGTCCTCAAGGCTTCCGGAGACAAGGAGAAGGCCATTCTCGAGTCCGAGGGTCTTAAAGAGGCTCAGATTAACCGTGCCGAGGCCGAAAAACAGACCAAGATCCTCCAGGCCCAGGGTATCGCCGAGGCTAAGGTTCTCCAGGCAAAGGCAGAGGCAGAGGCTATCGAGAGGATTGCAAACGCAGTTAAGGAAAGCAACATGTCTCCGGCCAGCTATATGCTTGCGGACAAGTACATTGCAACCCTTAAGGAGATGGTTTCCGGCAAGGATAACAAGACCGTTTACCTGCCTTACGAAGCTTCCAATCTGCTTGGTTCTATAGGTAGTATCAAGGAAATGTTCAAACAGTAGATGGAGGGTGTAAGGCTCCTGGCTTTTGACGCGGATGACACTTTGTGGGATAACCAGTCCCACTTTGACAAGGCGGTAGAAGACTATTGCTCGCTATTATCGTGCTACGGCTCTATGGACCAGATGTACAGGGAGTTGTATAGTACTGAGTGCGGTAATATGGATTCTCTGGGCTATGGAACCAAGGCCTTCATCATTTCACTTGTGGAGAATCTTATCCGTGTCAGTGGCGGCAAAGCGTCCAACCAGATGATTCTGGATGCCGTAAATATCGGGCGCAGGATCCTGAATAATCCGGCTACTCCTTTAGAGGGCGTAAAGGAAACCCTTCAGGCCTTAAAAGGGAAGTACCGGATGGTGATTTTCACCAAGGGAGACCCGCTGGAGCAGGAAGCCAAAATTGCGAGGAGCGGTCTTGGGGAATTCTTTGAGGATGTGGAGATTGTGGGCAACAAGACTCCGATGGAATACAAGCGCCTGTGCTGCCATAACGGAGTTAAGGCGGAAGAGTTTGCCATGATCGGAAATTCCTTCAAGAGCGACATTGCCCCGGTTCTGGAGATGGGCGGAAACGCCATACTTATTCCTTACGGACTTCTTTGGGAACACGAGAGAGTAGAGGAGTATGACCATCCAAATCTTATAAGGCTTAAACATTTTTCCGAACTGACAACAGTTCTGTAACCCTATGGAAAAGAAAGAGAAATACCAGATGCTCCTGCCTCAGCTCAAGGCACTTACGGAAGGCGTTAACAACAACACGGGAGCGCTTGCCAACGCTGCCGCGCTCATTCACGAGACTATGGGCTTTTTCTGGACAGGCTTCTATTTGGTAGATGGCAACATCCTGAAACTCGGCCCGTTCCAGGGACCGGTAGCCTGCTATGAGATAGGCTATGGCAAGGGAGTCTGCGGCTCTGCCTGGAAAGAGGGCAGGACGCTTGTTGTAAAGGATGTTGAGGAATTCCCTGGACACATTGCCTGCAGCAGTCTCTCCAGAAGCGAGATAGTGGTTCCTGTGTTCAAGGGAAACAAGATAATCGGGGTGCTTGACATTGACAGCAAGGAAGTGGGAACCTTTGACGAAACAGACAAAGAGTATCTTGAATCGGCGATGAAGATTCTATCCGAAAATCTAGTATAAACAATTAAAACACTTTGAATTATGAAAAAGTACGAGTGCGAGCCATGCGGCTACATCTATGACCCTGCAGAGGGTGATCCAGACGGAGGAATTGCTCCGGGAACAGCATTTGAGGACATTCCAGACACTTGGGTTTGCCCGCTTTGCGGCGCCGCCAAGAGCGACTTCAAACCGATTGACTAATTCATCAATTGCAGCCATCATTATTATGCCTTCGCTTCGCTCATCCCTCCCACTTCGCTATGCTTGTGGGTCCCTCCCATTCATGTGGCCATGGGCGGCCACAGGCCAATAACGAGGCTGCAATTTGATGAATAATTATTAATCCAATGATTTGATTCCTTGGGCTGCGGCAAAGCCTGTGGTCCAGGCAGCCTGGAGGTTGAAGCCTCCGGTAATGGCATCGATATCGAGAACTTCCCCGGCAAAGAAAACGCCGGGGTGTTTTTTGCATTGCAGGGTATTCTGGTCTATTTCCCTGAGACTCACCCCTCCGCATGTAACGAACTCTTCCTTGAATCGTCCCTTGCCCGTAATCTCGTATGTATCAGAGGTGAGGACTGCAGAAAGCTTGTTGAGTTGCTTTGGCCCAACCTCGCTGCATCTAATGTCTTCCCTTATGCCGGAGCGGTTTATTATATGCTCCCAGAGCCTATTGGTAAGGCCTTCTATATTGATGGAAGACAGCTTCTTGAGTTTATTCTCAGCGATGGATTTTCTCAGGATTGCCAGGGCTTCTTCCTGAGTCCTTGAGATCCAGTTGATGCAAAGCGGAGCCTTGTATGAAGCATCGCTGAGGAAGTGGGCTGCGTAAGACGAGAGTTTGAGAGTGGCGGGGCCGCTTGTTCCCCAGTCCGTGATAAGGAGGATGCCGCGGCTTCTGAAACTGGTGCCCGGGATAGAAAGGGTAGAATCTTCAGTTACGGTGCCACTTAGGGCTTTAAGGCTTTTGTCGCTGAGCTCAAATGTAAAGAGGGAAGGGCAAAGGCTTTCCATCTTGATGTCCAATGGAGTGAGGAAAGAGTATCCGGCCTCTGTTTTCTTACCTCCGGTTGTAACAACCTTGATGTCTTCCTTCAGGTTGGCTATGTCTTCAACCTTGTGGTTCAGAAGTACTTCCACGCCCTCTTCCTTGAGGAGTCTTTCCAGGGTGCGGACAATCTGCATGGCATCCTGGGACCTGGGAAAAACGCAGCCGTCTGGCTGGGTGACGAGCTTTACTCCGTGGCTTTCAAACCACTTGACAGTATCGTCTGGAGAAAAGACATTGAAGAGGCGTTTCATTAGCCTTGAGCCACGAGGATAGACATCGCCGAGATCTGAAATCCTACCGTTGGCATCCCTGTAATCCTGGAAAGAATTGGTAAGGTTGCATCTTCCGCCGCCGGTGATTGCTACCTTTGCAAGCAGCTTGCCCTGAGCCTCATAGATACGCACGGTGCTGTCCGGAATCAGCCTTTTGAGCTCGATGGCGCAGAAGCATCCGGCGGCTCCACCTCCTATTATCGCGATGCTTCTCATTTTTCCTTGAATAGGGGCAAGACGGTTATCTCCACTATTTCCGGCCTTATGTAAAAGCGTGGTATCAAGGTGCTTTCCCTTGCCAGGCCTCTGCTTATCACTACGAACCGGTTGCCGAACGGATATACTCCGCCGGTGTATTTGAGTTCTCCTGCATGGTCGGGTGCATAAATGCCTTCTCTCATCCACGGAAGGCGGAACTGGCCGCCATGGTAGTGCCCTGCCATAACAAGGTCGAACGGGGATTTCATGAATGTTTCAATCATTTCCGGGCGGTGATACAGAAGAAGAGTGTATTTTGATGTATCACAGTCTCTTGCAAGCGAATCCACTCCGTTCAGGACAACATTCCAGACAATATTTTCCGTAACATCTGGCCATCCGCAGACATTGATAGAATCTTCATGGACTTTAAGGGTTAGCTTTTCTCCATCCAGAATCCTGACACCGGACTGGTTGATCAGGGTCTTGATGGAATCTGCCTTGCCGGACCAGATTTCATGGTTGCCTATGGTGTAAAAACACTTGTATTTTGGGCCTATGCTGTTGAGGAATTCCGTGGTGATGTCCATCGGAAGGTCATCGTCATAGATATCTCCCCCAAGCAGAATCAAGTCTGGATTAAACTTGTCTATCTTTTCTGTCAGCTTCTTTTCACCTTTCCCGTAATTGCATGAATGCAAGTCTGTTATAAGAAGAATTCTGAGAGGAGATGTTATCTTCCCCGATGTGAGCCAGTAATGCCTGACCTTAAGCCTGCAGTCCAGTCCGCAGGCGAGGAAGACCAGAAAGGCCACCAGAACTATCCTTATAGCGATTCTTTTTGCTTTCATCCAGTGCAAATTTAAGTAATCATCTTAATGCGTGGCGGGTGTAGTGGGCTTTTGTCAGAAGGAAGAAGAGCCCGACACCGATGATATGGGCCACAACCATTGTCAGGAAAGCTGAGAAATATCCATAATTCTCTGCGAAAACACCCCCAAGAAGTATTCCGACTCCAAGACCCAAGTCCCAGGATGTCAAGATGGTGGAGTTGGCGGTGGCCCTGCGGCTGTTAGGGGCCAGGTTGATTATCATGTTCTGCATTCCAGGCCACATGTGTCCGTTGCCAAGGCCTATCAACACGGCAGAGCCGTAATAGGCTATGTTAGACGGCCAGAGGGTGAATATGGCGTAACCAATGGTGGATATGAGGATTCCGCCAGCCACGTTACTTATCAGACGGCCCTTGCGCAGGGATTTGGCTCCAATGAAGCGGGACAGGATTAGACCTGCCGCAAGCAGCATAAAGTATGTTCCCGTGCCGGAAGTGATTCCTAGCTTTTCCTTGCCGTAGATAGCCAGATAGTTGCTCAGGACTCCATAGCAGTAGCCGAACATGAAAATGTTAAGGGCTATGGCCCAGCCTTTTATGAGGAAGAACCTATCCAGGGAAATCTTTCTCTTTTCCTGTTTTTTGTGTTTGCTCGGAGCATCAATGCTGCTGGCCAGCCAGAAGGAAATACCGGCTATGGCGAATGCCAGCCAGAACAGAAGCTGGTAGCTATTAGACCATTTGAACAGGAAAATAGCCACGGTAGGGGCTATGGCCGTTCCAAGGTTGTTGCTTATGCCGTACAGGCCTATGCCTTCCGTCCTTCTGGAAGATGGCAGGACATCTATCGCCATTGTGTTGTTGGCAACGGTGGCTGCTCCGAACGGGGCACCATGCAGGGTTCTGGCAATGGCAAACAGCAGCAGTGAACTTGCAGCCAGATAGCTTCCGAACATGATGAAGTTAGCCAGAACGAATATCACCAGCACCTTCTTGCGGTGGAAAGTGTCTGCTATGTAGCCGGAAAAAGGCCTTGCAGCAATTGCCAGAAGGGCATATCCGCTGAGCACAAAACCTATTGTATCCTTTGTGGAATGGAACGTATCGCTCAGATATACAGGCAGAAGCGGGGTAATCAGGTAGAAAGCGAAGCTAAGGCAGAAATTCACCGCCATAACCTTTGTGTAGTTCCTGTTCCAGAGTTTCTCGTGCACTGCCATAGCGCTGGCAAATTTAGTAAATTTGTACCCGTTAAAGCCAGAGTATGTTTGACAATATTATAATACGGGGAGCCAGGGAGAACAACCTCAAAAACATATCGCTGAGTATCCCCAAACACAAGATAACCGTTTTTACGGGGGTGAGCGGATCCGGAAAGAGTTCACTCGTGCTAGACACTGTAGCGGCAAAGAGCCGAAGGGAGCTCAACGATACT